>JBJTIJ010000096.1:0-2097 GCA_046094945.1 Planctomycetia bacterium
CGGGCAACCGCACCTTCTTCACCAACCAGCAGGGTGACGTGCTCTCGATCGAGGTGAGCACCTACACCGGCCCGACGGGCGGCCCGGCGGCCGACGCGGCCTTCAAGACCGCGGGCACGATCACGGGCGTGGCCGACCTCAACGGCCCCGGCCAGAGCGGCCAGACCACGGGCAAGTGGAAGCAGGTCGGCTAGTCCGGCTCCCAGAGTGCCCGCCGGCCCGCGAGGGCCGGTGGGATCCCCTCGCGCGGGGCGGCAACCTCCGGGTTGCCGCCCCGCGTCCTTTTGGGGCCTGCGCTTGGGTCCTGGCGGCTGCGATGCGCGGCCGTGGCCGGCCGCCCCGCGCTGCAGCGAGGGGCCCGTGGCGTGACCGAAGGCTGGGCAGGCGCGAGGTGGGGGCGTGGACAGCCTCTACGGCCCGCCGCCTTCACCCGAGCTGCCGGCACCCGAGTTGCCTGCACCCGAGCCGCACGAGCCCGGCAGGCCCGGGCGCAGCGAGCCGCTGGGGGGTCTGCACGAGCACCTCGCGTGGCTGCGGCTCGCGCTGGCGCCGGGCCTGGGGCCCCGGCTGGCCGCGCGCGCGGTGGCGCGTGCCGGCGGCGCTGCGCAGGCCCTGCGCCGGCCGCTCTCGTGGTGGCGGGCGCTGGCCGGAAGCCGGGCCGAGGCGCTGGAGCGGCACCCCGCGCAGGCGGATCCCGAGCCCGTGCTGGCCCAGCTGGCTGGCCTGGGGGCCGAGGCCCTCACGCCCGCGCAAGCGGGCTGGCCCGTGGCCCGGCTGGCTGCGCTCAGCGACCCGCCACCGGCCCTGTTCCTGCGCGGCAGGCTGCCCGCGGCCGCCCAGCGGCGCGTGGCGCTGGTGGGCACGCGCGCGGCCAGCAGCTACGGCCTGCGCGTGGCGCGCGAGCTGGGCGAGGCGCTGGCGCGCCGGGGCGTGTGCGTGGTGAGCGGCCTGGCGTTGGGAATCGATGCGGCGGCCCACGCCGGTGCGCTGGCAGCCGGCGTGCCGGGCTGTGCCACGCTGGCGGTGCTGGGCTCGGGGCTGGCCTGCTGCTACCCGCCCGAGAACGCGGCGCTGGCCGAGGCGGTGGCCGGAGCCGGCGGCCTGCTGAGCGAGTTCCCGCCTGAGCAGCCGCCCGAGCGCTGGCAGTTCCCGCGCCGCAACCGGCTGGTGGCCGCGCTGGCGGAGGCCGTCGTGGTGGTGGAGGCGCCGCTGCGCTCGGGGGCGCTGCTCACGGCCCAGGAGGCGCTCGAGCAGGGCCGCGAGGTGCTGGCCGTGCCGGGGCCCGTGGGCCGTCCTTCGCACGAGGGCGCGCACGCGCTGCTGCGCCAGCAGGCGGCTTCCATCTGCACGGGCGTGGAAGACGTGCTGGCGGCGCTGGGCCTCGGGTCGCGGTCCGCGGCCGCGGGGGCCCGCAGTCTCGAGCTGCCCGAGCCCGTACCGCCGCCCGCGGGCCCGCAGCTGGCGCTGTGGCAACTGCTCGACGCCGACGAGGCGCGCGACGCCGACCGCCTGTGCCGCGACAGCGGCCTGCCGCCCGAGGAGGTGGCCGCCGCGCTCACCGCGCTGGAGCTGGCCGGCCGGGCGCGCCGCCTGCCGGGCGTAGGCTACCTGCGGGCCTGAGGCGGGCCTGAGGCGGGCCTGAGGCGGGCGCGCCAGGTGGTGCTCCCACGCCAGGGGATGCCTGTGGCCGGGGCCGGCGCCTGGGCCGCGTGGCCTGCCCGCGGCGCGCACGCCGGGCCGCTCCACTCTCACGCGCGTGCACCTCAGCCGCGTCCACCGCACGCGCGTTCACCGCACGAGCAGCGCCCTCACAGGAACAGCGTGACCACCAGCCGCATGCACAGGCCCAGCACCAGCACCATCGCGCTCAGGCCCAGGAAGCGGCTGCGGCTCTCGCGCAGCACCTGCTGCGTGCCGCGCTCGCCGGTGATGCCCAGCACCAGCGCGATGGCCGCCATGAGCGGCACGTAGGCCAGCAGGTCGAGCCAGCTCATGCGCCACCTGCAGCGGTGGGGGGCGGGCTGGCGCCGGGCGCCACGGGGGGCTCGCCGGCGGCGGACGAGGTGCTGGGGGAAGAGGAGGCGCTGGGGGAAGAGG
>JBJTIJ010000097.1:0-2195 GCA_046094945.1 Planctomycetia bacterium
CCGGCTTGAGGCCCACGAAGGCATACTGGCCCTGCGCATCGGTGAGCGCCTGGCGCGCGGCGCCCAGCGGGTCGAGCGCTTCCAGCACCACGCTCACGCCCGCGATGGGCGCGTCGTCGGCCTGCCAGATGCCATCGCAACCCGCCGCACCGCGCTCACGGAACACACGGCCCACGATGCGCGACTCGACCACGCAGTAGCCGAAGTCCTGGTCATTGATGCTCTCGCCGCGCTTGAGCGCCACGCTGCGCTCGAGCGGCAGCGTGGGGTCCAGGCCGGCCAGCAGCGCCTGCCCGCGCACCACGCGCACGGACCACGCACCGGGCTCGATGCCGCTGAACTCGTAGTTGCCGTTCACGTCCGTGACGGTGGTCAGCACCGGGTCGCTGTCGGCGCTGGCGCTGGCGCGCCACAGGCCCACGATCACGCCCGGCAGGGGCAGGTCGCGGCCCGCGTCGTAGTCGAGGTCGCAGTCGGCGTCGTTGAGGTAGACCGTGCCGCGGATGCGGCCCGTGCAGTCGAAGGGCAGCGGCACGCGCAGCGAGGTCTCGCAGCGGTCACCACCACGTCCTTGGGCAGCGGGATGAGCGCCGACTGGGCCTGGCCGCCCCCCACCGTGAGCTGCCAGGTGCCGTGGGTCACGCGGAAGGTGACGCGGCCGAGCGCGTCGGTCAGGGCCGTGCGCGAGATGCCGGTGGTGCCCAGCGACAGCGGCACCTCGACGCCCGCCAGCGGCTCCTCGCCCGTGTCCTGCACGCCGTCCTTGTCGCTGTCGCAGAAGGCCGTCACGGTCACCGGCACGCGGCGCTCGGTGGTGCCGAAGTCCTGGTTCCAGCGGAAGAAGATCGCGTTGCGCGCGTCCAGGCCCACCGCGCGCAGCTTCCACAGGCCGGGGAACTGCTCGAGGGCCAGGCTGGGGATGGTGATGTAGGCGAAGGGGTCGGGCACGGGCAGGTTCCAGCCCGGCATGTACTGGTTGGTGATCGAGGCCTTGCCCCACGGCACCAGGGTGCCGGCTACGTCACGCGCGGTGCTGTCCTGGTCCGTGGCCTGCGTCACGCCGTCGGGGCGCAGCACCTGGTAGCCCAGCGCCGGGATCGGCCGGATGGTCGTGGCGCCCGTCGGGCTCGTGATCGTCATCGTGCCGGTGATGGCGAAGGCCGAGGCGTCACGCGTGCCCAGCGGCGGCTGGGGGTTGGCGTAGCGGATGCCGCTGTCCGGGGGAACGCCCGTGGGGTTGTTGTCGATCGTCTCGCCGGGGGCCAGCGCGCGGTTCCAGTCGCTGTCGGCCTCCTGGATCTGCAGGTCGTCGCAGAACGAGGCGCCCTCGAAGGGCAGCTCCAGCGTGCCGTCGTAGCTGTTCGTGATGCCGTCGCCCTGGCCCAGCGGCAGGATGTCCGGGAAGGGGTCGTTGGAGACCAGGATGCCGGTGTTGCCCGGGCCGAGGATCTCCAGGCCGTCGATCACACCGCAGGTGACGCCCACGATGGCCCCGGCCGGCACCACGTAGGTGCCGTTGAAGGCCAGCTTGTAGCCGTTGGCCTCGTAGCCGGAGAGCTGGCGGCCGGGGGCCGGGGCCAGCTGGGTGCTGATCACGAAGTGGTAGCGCCCGTCGTCCGCGCTGTAGGCGCCGGCGTGCAGCGGGTCGTCGATGGCCGCCGAGTAGAGCGGGCACCACTGGCCGTCCTTGCCCAGCAGCGAGGCGTCCAGCGCACGCACGACCGTCAGCGGCGTGGCCGTGGTGCTGCCGCCCAGGCCCGCGAGGTCCTTGCCCACGGTGCCGTCGGGGTCAGCGTAGACCTGGAACAGCGTGTCGGGCTGCTGCAGCACGAAGGTGCCGTCCACGCGCTGGTCCCACAGGCCCTCGGTGCCAGGGTCGAAGGCCGCGATCTCGATGCGCTCCTGCGTGGTCTCGAAGCTCAGGCGCAGCACGTTGCGCACGCCGCCGTTGCCGGCTGCGGGCAGGGTGAAGTTGGCGCCGCCGCTCACGCTCAGGAAGCGACCGCTGTTGGCGTCGGTGTCGGGCAGGCCGGCCCAGCCGCCGGGGATCGGGGGCAGGCTGGCGCGCGGGCCGGGGAGTGCGGGGCCCGCCGCGAGGCTGCGCGGGGGCAGTCCCTGGCCGGCCAGGGCCGTCAGCAGCAGGGCAAGGGCGGCGAGTCGCTTCAGCATCGAGGCCTCCACCGGTCGTCGGGACC
>JBJTIJ010000098.1:0-2633 GCA_046094945.1 Planctomycetia bacterium
CCGAACAGGGGGCTAGCAGGGCGGCCGGGCCGCCGCGCGGGGAGGGGCCAGCCTGCGGGCGGGCAGTACCTTGGCGGGGCTGGGCGGCCCGCTGGCCTGGGGCGCCCCGGAGGCTGCATGGCGATCCGTCCCGAGTCCCGCTGGTGGATCGTCACGCTGGTGCTGGTGGGCGGCCTCTTCGGCCTCTCGGCGCTGGCGCTGGACCGGCCCAACGTGGTGTGGTCGGCGGCCGGCGTGGCCGCTTGCCCCTCGTGCGGCAGCGAGGCCCGGCCGGGCACGCGGCGCTGCGCCGCCTGCCGCGAGGAGTACGACTGGGTGGTGGCCCCGCAGGACGTGGCCCCGGCCAGCCCCTTCGCGCTCTCGCCGCTGGAGGCGGCGTGGGTGGAGGAGCGCGTGACGGCGCTGGGCGAGGCGGCCGCCGCCGGGCGCGTGGCGGCCGCGCTCGAGCTGCCGCTGGCCGCGGCGCAGGCCTGGCTGGGCGCGCTGGACACCGGCACCTGCGGCTGGTGCGGCGGCACGGGCCTGGAGCCTGCCGCGGCCGCGCAGGCCAGCGGCGCGCCCAGCACTGTGGCCAGCACCGCGCCCGGCACCGGGCCCAGCGCCGCGTCCAGCACGGCGGCCAACCCCGTGGAGGTGCCCTGCAGCACCTGCCGCGGGCGCAAGCGCTGCATCTCCTGCGACCGCGGCCACAAGGTGCGGCTGGGCGACCCGGAGGCCAGCGCGGCCTACGCGCGCCTGCAGGCGGCGCTGGCCGACTTCCGCCCCGTGGTCACGCTCGAGGTGCAGCGCGCCGAGGTCGAGCGCCTCAACGCCGAGTTCCTCGAGCGCCACGCGGGCGCGCCCGAGGCCCAGCTGCTGGTGCTGCCTGCGCAGTGGGCGGGCCTGGGACGCAGCCTGCCCGAGCAGCGGCTGGTGGTGCGCGCGCGCGGGCGCATCGACAGGGCGCTGGAGGCGCTGGGCCGCCCGTGAGGCCTGCGCACAGCGCTGCGGCCGGCTTGCGTGGTAGCGTGCGGCGCGTGCGCACGATGCCTGCCTGCCTGCGCCGCGGACCTGCTGCCGGCCTGCTGCTGCTGGCGCTGGTGCTGGTGCTGGCGCTGGCCGGCCCGGCCGCGCAGGCCGACGAGCTGGGCGAGGCCGAGACGCGCGCGCTGGCCACGCTGGCCGCCGGTGACGTGCAGGCGGCGCGCGCGCAGGCCGAGCGGCTCGTGGTGCTGGATCCTGCGCGAGCCGCCTCGTGGGTGCTGCTGGGCTACGCGCGCTCGCGGGCCGGCGAGGGCGCGGCGGCCATCGAGGCCTACCGCGAGGCCGTGCGGCTCGACCCCGCCGATGCGCTGGCGCACAACAACCTCGGTGCGCTGCTCATCGCGCGCGGCCAGCTCGAGGAGGGCCAGCGCGAGGTGCAGGCCGCGCTGGCGCTGGACCCGGCCTACGGCGACGCGCAGAACAACGCGGGCGTGGCGCTGGAGCGGCAGGGCCGCACGCAGGAGGCGCAGCAGGCCTACGAGCGCGCGGCCGGGCGCCGCCGGGCGCACCCCACCGCGCTGGCCAACCTCGGCACGCTGCGCTGGCGCCAGGGCGATCGCGCGGGCGCGGCACGCGACTGGCAGCGCGCGCGCCAGCTGGACCCCGCGCTGGCCGAGGCGGGCGTCAACCTGCTGGTCACCGCCGGGCTGGGCGCCGACGACGCGCTGGCGCGGCTGGAGGCGGAGGCCGCGCGCGAGGGCGCCCCGGCCAGCGTGCGCGTGCTGGCGCTGCGCGCCCGCGCGGCCCAGCGCGCCGCCGCGCAGGACTGGGAGGCGGCACTGGCGCTGCTCGAGCAGGCCCAGCGGCTCACGCCGTGGGATGCGCGCGTGCTCAACGACCTGGCCGTGGCCTGCGACCAGCTGGGCCGCGACCGCGAGGCGCTCAGCCACCTGCGCGGCGCGCTCGAGCTGGAGCCCGGCCTGTCGGTGGCCCGCAACAACCTCGGCATCGTGCAGGTGCACGCCGGCTCGGCCGACACCGCCGAGGAGACCTTTGCCGAGGTGCTGGCGCGCGACCCGCGCTTCCACCGCGCGCACTACAACCTGGGCGTGCTGCAGGCCGCCGGCGGCCGCCTGCCGCAGGCCGAGCGCTCGTTTGCCGAGGCTGCGCGCCTGGCGCCGGGCGATGCCGCCGTGCGCTACAACCTCACGCTGGTGCGGCGCCAGCTCGGCGGCAGCGCCGAGGACGAGGCGCGCGGCTACCAGCAGGCGCTCGCGCTGGATCCTGCGCTGCCCGAGGCGCACCTGGCGCTGGGCATGCTGCGTGCCGACCCCGCCACGCCGGCCCGGCTGCGCGACGAGCCCGCGGCCGCCCAGCACCTGCAGCGCTTCCTGGAGCTGGCGCTGCCCAGTGACAGCGAGGGCAGGATGCAGGCACGTACCTGGCTCCAATGGCTTGCGGAGGCGGGAGCGAGGTAGGGGGAGTCGGCCGGCGTGCGGCGCGCTGGACCGGGGGCGCTCGGGCCCCTTCGTCGTCCTTGCGTACGCCGGATACGCGTCGTCCTCCTCATGGGCCCTCCGCACCCCGGTCCAGCGCGCCGCACGCCGGCCGACTCCCCCTACCTCGCTCCCGCCTCCGCAAGCCATTGGAGCCAGGTACGTGCCTGCATC
>JBJTIJ010000099.1:0-10287 GCA_046094945.1 Planctomycetia bacterium
GAGGCGGCAGCGAGCCCAGGTCCATGCCGGGAGGCGGGGGCAGGCCGGTGTCGCCGCCACCGGGAGGAGGCGGAGGGGCGAGGTCACCCCAGTCGAAGCCGGGCGGCAGCGGAGGCAGCACGTCGCCCTCGCCACCGGGCGGGGGCGGGGGCGGTAGCTTCTCGCTCAGGCCCTTGAGCAGGTCCTTGAGGGCGCTGTCGAGCATGTCCAGCAGCGTCTTGTCCCAGCCCGAGGGCAGGCCGCTGAGGTTGCCCTTGCCGCCGGAGCCGGGAGGCGGGGGCGGCAGGCCGGGCAGGCCGCCCGTCTTGCCATCACCCGTCTTGCCGTCGCCCTTGAGGTCGCCCATGCCGGGCAGCGGCGGGAGGCTGAAGCCGCCACCCACCGGGGGCAGGCCGCCACCGCCGCCGCCGATGGGCGGCAAGGGGAAGCCGAAGCCGTCGGCGCGGGCCGTGCCCACGCCCCAGCCGGCCACCAGGCTCGCGGCCAGGAAGGCCCCCGCCAGGCGCTTGCTCGTCGAGACCGTCATGCACCACCTCCGTGCAGCCGGGCTTGGAGCACCAGCCAGCCCCCTACCCAGAGCACGGGGCGTGCCATGCCCAAGGTGACCCCCCGAGCACCCCACCGGGGCCATTCTTGGCCTCCGGAGCCCCCCATCTTGCTCGCGTCCAGCCCATCCTCGGCAACTTCTTGCCGAGCCGGCCGTCAAGACTTGCCGGCCTCGCCCCCCGCCCGGCGGAACAGGGCAGGGTCGACAGCCAGCCGCTCCATGCGGTAGCGCAGCGTGCGCTCGGGCAGCTTGAGGCGCTCGGCGGCCTGCGGCACGCTGCCCAGCGTGGCGGCCAGCGCCTTGACGATCCAGCCGCGCTCGAAGGCCTCCAGGGCCTGCGGCAGGTCCACCCCCTCGGCGGGCAGCACGCCGGCCGCCTCGCCGCCGGGCTCCAGCACCAGGTCGGCGGCCTCGATGGCGCGCCCGCCGGTGCGGATGAGCGCGCTGGCCACCACGTTGCGCAGCTGGCGCACGTTGCCCGGCCAGGGCTGGCGCTCGAGCAGGGCCAGTGCCTCCTCGGAGAGCGGCACCGGCCGCAGCCCGTTCTCCTGCGCGGCCTGCGCCAGCAGGTGGCGCGCCAGCGGCGCGACGTCCGCGCGCCGCTCGCGCAGCGGCGGCAGGTGGATGCGCATCACCTCCAGCCGGTAGAGCAGGTCCTCGCGGAAGCGGCCCGCCGCCACCGAGGTGGCGAGGTCGCGGTTGGTGGCCGCCACGAGGCGGAAGTCCACCTTGCGTTCCTTGCCCTCGCCCACGCGCGTCACGGTGCGCTGCTCGAGCACGCGCAGCAGCCGCACCTGCACGCTGGGCGGGATCTCCCCGATCTCGTCGAGGAACAGCGTGCCGCCGTCGGCCTGCTCGAAGCAGCCGCGGTGGTCGCGCACCGCGCCGGTGAAGGCGCCGCGCACGTGGCCGAAGAGCTCGCTCTCGAGCACGCCCTCGGGCAGCGCGCCGCAGTTGAGCGCCACGAAGGGGCCGGCGGGCCGCGCGCCCTCGCGGTGCAGCAGCTGGGCCACCACCTCCTTGCCCGTGCCGCTCTCGCCCGTGAGCAGCACGTTGACCTTGCTGGGCGCCACGCGGCGTGCCACGGCCAGCACCTGCTTCATGCCCTGGCTCTCGGCCACGATGCCGGCCGGCGCCGGCTGCGCGGCCAGCCGCGCGGCCAGCGCACGGTTCTCCTGCTCGAGCGTGCGCGTGCGCAGCGCGCGCGCCAGCGTGGCCAGCAGCGCCTCGGGGTCCACCGGCTTGACCTGCACGTCCACCGCGCCGCGGCGCAGGGCCTCGACGGCCAGCGACACCGTGCCGAAGGCCGTCACGAGCACCAGCGCCGGCGGCTCGGGCAGCGCGCGCCCGGCCTCCAGCAGGGCAAGGCCCTGCCCGTCGGGCAGGTGGTAGTCGGTCACCACGGCGTCGGGCGGCCAGGCAGCCAGCAGGTCGTGCGCCTGGCGCAGCGTGGCCGCCGCGCGCACCTCACGCCCGGCATCGGCCAGCAGGGCCGCCAGCGCCTCGCGCTGGTCGCGGTCGTCCTCCACCACCAGCACGCGCACGCTGCTCATGCCGATCCTCCCGTGGCCACCGGCAGCCACACGCGCACCTCGGCCCCCCCGCCGGGCGGGTTCTCGAGTTCCATGCGGCCGCCCAGCCCCTCCACGATGCGCCGTGCCAGGAACAGGCCCAGTCCGTGCCCCTCGGCGCGCCCCGAGGCGCCCAGCGCGCCGCCCTGCGCCAGCACCTCGGCGGGGAAGCCGGCGCCGGGATCGCGCACCGCCAGCGCCAGGCCGCCGCGCCCGGCCGCCCAGCGGATGCGTACGCTGCTGCCCGCCGGGGCCGCCTGCAGGGCGTTGCGCACGAGGTTGCGCAGCGCGCGGTCGAGCACGGCCACGCGCGCCGGCACGGCCAGCGTGCGCGCGGCCTCGTCCACCTCCAGCGCCAGCGCCGCCGAAGGCGCCTCGGCGCGCAGCTCGTCGAGGGTGCGCGAGAGCCGCGCCACGTCGTAGGCCTCGCCGTCGCGCGGCTCCATGGGCGTGGCCACGCTCAGGAACGACTCCAGCGACTGGCGCACGCGCGCCAGCGTGGCCTTGATGCGCGCGGCATCGGCCTCGGCCGCCGGCCCGGCGGCGCGCCGCAGCGCCTCCAGCTGCAGGCCCAGCGCGTTGAGCGGGTTGCTCACCTCGTGCACGAACAGGCCCGTGAGCACGCCCATCTCGGCCAGCCGCTGCTGCTCGCGCTCGGCGGCCTGCGCGCGGGCCCGGCGCTGGCGGCCCGCACGCTCGCGCGCCGCCAGCAGCACGGCCGTCGCCAGCGCCGCCACGGCGCACAGCCCACCCACCAGCAGCACGCGCAGCCGCTCCCCGGCCACCAGTGCATCCACGCGCCCGGTGGCCAGCCACAGCTGCCAGCGCGCATCGGGTCCCGCTGCGCCCTCGACCGCGAGGTCGGACTCGCCCGCCGCCTCGCCGGCGGCGGCCACCGCCTCGCTGCCGCGCCGCAGCTCCACGCGCCGCACGTCGGGCAGGCGCACGAGGCTGTCGAGCACGCCCTGCACGCCCACGCCGCGCTGCGCGGCCTCGAGGTCGTCGGCCGCCGCGGCCAGCAGCAGCGCGCCGCCGTCGGCGGTGCGCACCGCGGCGTAGAGGCGGTGGGCCGTGGCGTAGGCGTTCAGGCGCACGCCGGTGGCGCCCTCGCCGCGGCCGGAAGCTAGCAGCTCGCCCAGCATGCCTCGCTCGGCCTCGCTGGCCGGCGCGGGCGCCCCGGCCTCGGGATCGCCACCGGCCGGGCTGCGCTCGCAGGCCAGCGCCGGCTGGCCGTCGCGGCCCAGCAGCACCAGGCGCCCCACGGCCTCCTCGTCCACCAGCTGCTGCAGGCGGCCGGAGAGCGGCCCCAGCGGCAGCGCCACCTCCAGGCGTGCGCGGCGTGCCACGCCCAGCAGGCGCTGCTGCTCGCGCTCGGTGGCCTCGCGCGCGCGCACCAGCGCCTCGTCGAGCGCCGCCTGCACCACCGGGCCCAGCGCGCGGCCGCGCCCCTCGAGCTCGGCGCGCGCCGCCGCGCCCGCGCCCTGCCAGGCCAGCCACGTGAATGCGCCCGCGGCCAGCGCCAGCGCGACGAGCAGGAGGGGCAGCAGCCGCATGGGGCGCGAGTCTACGCCCGCGGCGCCGCCGGCCGCCGCTCGCGGGCCCAGTCGAGGATGTCGCGGTAGCGGTACGGGATGCCGTGCGCGTCGTGCAGCGCCTTGATGCGCCGGTCGTAGGGCTCGTGCACGTCCTCGGGCCGGCTGCCCGGGTAGGGACCGCAGTGGAAGGTGCGGCAGCCCAGCATGCGCCCCACGCGCGCCTTGCACAGGCGGTCGGTGCCCCACGCGGGGCACTGGCGCGGGTCGTCGTTCACGCGCGGCTCGGGCGCGTGGCGGAAGAACCACTCGGCCTCCAGCGTGCTGGCGTAGAGGCGGTGGCCGAAGCGGTCGAAGTCGCAGCAGTCGCCGCTGGCGGCGCAGCTCATGCGGTGGCGCGGCAGCTCGCGCTCGAGCTCGGCGTAGAGCGCCTCCAGCGCCGCCAGCGCCGCGGCCCACTGCGCCGCCGTGGGCTCGCCCGCAGGCCCGTCGCCCGCGGGCGCGGGCTCGTCAGGCGCAGCCGGTTGCGCGGGCGCGGGCACAGGCTCGCCAGGCGGCGGCTGCGCGTGCCGCTCCACGAGCGGCGCCGGGTCGCCGGCCAGCAGGCGGCGGATGTCGGCCTCGGGATAGAGGTCGCCCTGCCCGATGCCCTCGCAGCGCGCGCCCGTCTCGCGCCACGCCTCGGGGCTGGCCAGCGGCCCGTCCCAGAAGGGGAAGGTGGTGCAGGGCACGGGCTTGACGGCGTAGACGGTGCACTTGCCGTCCTTGAGCAGGATGCAGTCGCCGTTCTTGCGCTCCACCAGCGAGAGGCGCCGGCCCACGCGCCGCACGTGCAGGCGCATGAAGCGCGCCACCGGCATGGCGAGGTGGCGCGCCATGCGCTCGATCTCCTCGTCGGTCACCCACACGTAGCCGGGCGCGCCCGTGCAGCAGTGCCCGCAGGCCGTGCAGCGGAAGCGCAGGCCCTCGCGCCACCAGGGCTGGTCGGCCGTCCGCTCGCGTCGCGCCATGGCCTCAGGAGGGCCGCTTGTGCTTCGGGATGGGCGCCTTGAACGAGAAGGGGCTGGGCTTCTTGGCAGCGTCGCCGGCCGGCTTGGCCTCGCCGGCCCCCGGCGCCGAAGGTGCAGCCGGCGCACTCGGTGCGGCCGGTGCGCTCTTGGCAGCCGGTGCGCTCGGCGCGACCGGTGCGCTCGGCGCGACCGGCGCACTCGGGGCGCTCGCTGCGGGTGCTGCCGGCGGCTTGGGCGCAGGCGCGGCGGCTGCGGGCGCCGCCGGGGCAGGCGCTGCTGCAGGCGCTGCTGCAGGCGCTGCTGCAGGCGCTGCTGCAGGCGCTGCGGCAGGCGCCGGCTTGGGGGCCGGCGCAGGCGCCGGCGCGGAGGGCGCAGGCGCTGCTGCGGGCCGGGCCACCGGCGCCACCATCGGCGGCGAGGCGGGCGGCGCAGCCGGGCGCGGCGCGCCCGGCACCACCGGACGCACGCTGGGCGGCGGGGCCGTGGGCGGCGTGCGCGGCGCGGCCGCGCCAGCCGCCGCAGGCTTGGCCCCAGGCGCCACCGGCATCACAGGCTTGGCCACCGGTGCCACGGGCTTGGCCACCGGCGCGACGCTGGGAATGCCCGGCCTGGCCAGCGGCGGGGCGGCCGGCTTGGCCACGGGCACGCCGCCGGGGGCCGCGGGCGCCACGGGCCGCAGCACGGGAGGGCCGGGCCGGGCCGGCGTGGCCGCGCCCGGCACGGGCCTGGCGACCGGGGCCAGCGGCTTGGCCACGGGCAGGCCCGGCTTGCCGGGCGCCACGGGCTTGAGCGTGGGCGGACCCTTGGCCAGCGGCTTGAGCGTGGGCGCGCCGGACACGGGCGCCGCCACGGGCAGCACGCGCGGCGGCTCGCCGAGGTCGACGGGCACGATGCCGCCGGGCAGGTAGCCCTTGATCTCGCGGATGAGGTCCTTCATGGAGGCGAAGCGGTCCTCGCGCTCCTTGGCGGTCATCTTGGCGATGAAGAAGTGCAGCTCGGGCGAGACGCGCCGCGTCTTGACCTTGGCCTGGTCGAGCGAGCCCAGCACCTGCTTGGCCATCACCTCGGCCTCGCTCTCGCCCTGGAAGGGGACCTCGCCCACCACCATGTGGTAGAGCGAGACGCCCAGGCTGTAGATGTCGGTGCGCACGTCCAGGTCGGTGCGGCCGCGCGCCTGCTCGGGCGAGAGGTACTCCACGGTGCCCACCGTGCTGGCCTCGCTGGCCGGGGCGCCCTCGCTGCGCACCAGCCGGCCCACCAGGCCCAGGTCGATGAGGCGCGCACGCCCGTCGGGCTCCACCATCACGTTGGCGGGCTTCATGTCGCGGTGCAGCAGGCCCTGGCCGTGCAGGTAGTCGAGCGCCTCCGCCACCTGCAGCGTGATCGACAGCGCCTCCTCCTTCGCGAGGCAGCCGCGCCGGTCGATCACCTGCTGCACGGTGGAGCCGCCGATGAGGTCCATCGAGAACCAGCGGAAGCCGCCCGACTCGCCGGCCTCGTAGGCGGCCACGATGCCGGGGTGCTGCAGGCGCATCAGCAGGCGCGCCTCCTCGGCGAAGCGCTCGCCGAAGTCGCGCCGCAGCGCCACCAGCGGCTTGAGCACCTTGAGCGCCACGTGCGCGCCCGTCAGGCGCTGCGTGGCGGCGTACACCGTGCACTGCCCGCCCTCGCCCACGACGCCCTGCACCTGGTAGCCCGGGAAGGGCTGCGTCACCTCGGGGCCGGGCGCGCCCAGCGCGTCCAGCGAGCCGGTGGGCACCAGCCCCATGCGGTAGAGCGTCTCGGCCAGCGTCACGGCCTGCCCCTGCTTGGCCAGCTCGCCCTGCTCGGTGAGCGCGCGCCGGATGGCAGGCTCGTCGAGCACGCGCGCGGCGTGCAGCATCTTGGCCAGGTCGAGGTCAGCGCGGGTGGGCACGGGGAGGGACTCGGGGGAACGTGGGCTAGAGCGGGCGCAGGGAGCCGAGCAGGTCGTCGAGCGCCTGCCGGCCCGCCTCCCACGAGGCCTCCGGCAGCGCGGCCAAGCAATAGACCACACCCTCGCCCCGGGGCGCTACGAGCACCTCGGTGCGCACGGGGGTGTCGCGCAGGGTGCCGGCCAGCGACAGGCGCCAGGCCCCCGGCAGCCCAGCCACCTCGCGGCGCGCGGCCACGGCGCGCAGGTCGGGGCACACCTCGCGCAGCCGTTCCAGCAGCGCTGCCTCCTGGGCGGCCGCACCCGGGGCCGCGCGGCCCGCCTCCGGGTCCCACTCCACGCGCACGTCCGCCACGAGGATGGCGCTGGCGATGCGGGCCAGCACGCGCCGGCCGCTGTCGAGCCCCGAGGCCACGGGCCGGCTGGCCACCCCGTCGCCGGCGGGCAGCTGCAGCACGAGGCCCGCCTCCACCAGCGCCACCTCGCGCGCCGCCGCCGCGCGCGGCGCCGTGCTGCCGCCCGCGGCGGCGCTCGGGCCCTCGCCCTCGCTGCCGGCCTGCTCGACGGCGCGCGCCCGCGCCTCGCTGACGGCCACCGCGCCCAGGCCCTCGCCGATGCGGTCCTCCAGCGACTGCAGGCCGCGGTAGCGCGTGACGCGCCGCTGCCCGTCCTGCACCCAGTGCAGCTCGTCGCTGCCGCCGGGCGCGCTGCCCACCGAGGCGTAGCCGGCCTCCACCTCCACGGGCCCGTCCTGCGCCACGTCCAGCACCAGCACGCGCTGCACGCCGGGCACGCGCTCCTCGCGCAGCAGGCGCTCGCGCAGGCCCAGCACGCCCCACACCTCGGAGGGCAGCGCGCGCTCGCTGCTGCCCGAGGCCTCGCCGCGCCGCCACGACGAGTGCCACAGGCCGCCCTCGACGCGGCCCGAGACGGCGCGCTCGTAGGCCTGCAGGCCCTCGGGCACGGGCTCGAGCGACTCGGGCCCGGCCTCGCGCGCGGCCTCGCGGGCGGCCTCGCGCGCAGGAGCCTCGACGCGCTCGCGCCAGTGCAGGCGCCGCGGCAGGAAGCGCCCGTCGGTGTCCTCGACGCGCTCGTAGCGCGCGCGGGGGATGCGCCGCCCCTGCGGCAGCTGCACCACGGTCTCCTCCAGCCGGAAGCCCGACTGGCCCTCCACGCGCAGGCTGCGCAGCACCTCGTGGCGCGTGCCCACCGGCTTGCCGCCGGAGTAGAGCACGAACCATGCCTCGCGCACGGTGACCAGCGCCGGGGCCACCTCGGGGCTGCCGTCGCCGCGCTGGATGCGGCGGATGCGCCCGCGCGGGATGGTGATGCGGCTCAGGCCCCCACTGCTGCTGCTCATCTCCAGCGTGACCTGCCGCGCGTCCTCCTCGACGATCAGGCCCTCGAAGCGGTGGTCGTTGTCCAGCACCACCACGTCGGGCACGGGCGCGGCCACGGCCCCCGCCGGCGGCCCCGCCGGAGGCTGCAGCGGGGGCCGAGCCCCCGGCGCCGGCAGCCGTGGCCAGCAGCAGGCCGGCGGCCAGCCACGCGCGACGCACCGGCCCCGGCCCGCGACGGCAGCCTCGGGGCGGGCACGTGCGTCCATGCATGCCGGGGATGGTACCGCCCGGCCGCAGGCCGCCGCTGCCCCGTGCGCGGGCGCGCGCCGGGCACGGTGGCAGCCCCGCACGCACGAGGGCCGTGGCGCGCCCGGCACGCCGCGGCAGGGCGGCCCTAGCGCACGACGCGCTTCTCGCCCACGCGGCGCGAGAAGCCGGCCTTGTCCAGCGCCTCCAGCAGCGGGATGATCCACTTGCGCGTGGTGTCCAGCAGCGTGCGCGCGTCCGACGGCGTGAAGCCGCCGTGCTGGCGCGCGAACTGCGCCAGGCGCTGCTTGCCCGCCTCCAGCCAGGCGGCGTCGAACCAGAACTCGCCGGCGCGGAACACGCGGCCGCGCGACTCCAGCAGGCGCAGCGCGCGCACCACCACCGGGTCGGGATCGCGCAGCTGCCCGCTGATCTCGGCCAGGTCGGGCGGCTGGCCCTTGGCCTGCACCAGCAGCGCGACGATGCGCTCGCAGCGCTCGCGGTCGGCCGCCGGCAGCTCGCTGGAGTGCGTGCGGTGGCGCAGGTGCCCGGAGGGCGTGCGCAGCAGCGTGCCACGCGCCACCAGCGCCTCGAGCGCGGCCTCCAGTACGCGCGGCTCCAGCGCGGCCAGGGCCGTGCGCACGGCGGAGGCCGGCAGGCTGTCCTGCGCCGCGTCCTTCTGGTGCAGCTTCTGCACCGCGGCCTCGCAGCGGGCCAGCACCTCGTCGAAGGCGGCGCGCAGCAGGTGGCGCCCGGTGCTGCCGGCGGCGGCCACCTGCCCCGCGGCCACCAGCTGCGCCAGCAGCGCCTGCACCGCCTCGGGGCGCAGCGCCGTGAAGGCGGCCAGCTCGGCCACGTCCAGGCCGCGCTCGCCGGCGCCCTGCAACTGGCCCAGCACGCGGGAGGCCGGGTCGGCCAGGCGCCCCGCGCGCTCCAGCAGCGTGGCCAGCAGGCCCTGCCGGCGCCGCGGCAGGCGCTGGCGCAGCAGCTCCACCACCACCCCGCCGCCCAGCGTGGCCGAGGCGTTCTCGGCGCGCAGCACGAAGGGATCGCCCGGTGCCGCCACGATGGGCTCGGAGGACTCCAGCTCCACCACCGTCACCTCGCCGGGCGCCACGCGCTCGCCGGCCAGCACGTGCACGCGCACCACCTGCTGGCCCGCGCCCACGTGCAGTCGCGCGCGCGCGCCGTGCGCCAGGGGCTGGTCCACGCTGCGCGCCAGGCGCAGGCGCACGGCCAGCCGCGACACGGCGGCCAGCCCGCCGGCCGACACCACCACGAGGCCACGGTGCACCTCGCGGGCCGCGATGTCGGGCAGCGCCAGCGCCGTGCGCTGGCCCGCCCCGGTGGCCGGCGCCGCGCGGTGGTGCACCTGTATGCCGCGCACGCGGCTCTTCCAGCCCACCGGCAGCACCTCCACCTCCTCGCCGTCGCGCAGCTCGCCCGCCACCGGGATGCCCGTCACCACCGTGCCGCGGCCCTCGGCGAGGAAGCCGCGCAGCACCGGCATGCGGAAGGCGAACACGCGCTCGCCGCCGTCGTGGGCCGGGGGCAGGCGCTGGGCGATGAGCGCCTTGAGCTCGTCGATGCCCTGCCCGCTGGGCGCCGCCACGCGCACCAGCGGCGCGCCCTCCAGCGTGGTGCCGGCCAGCAGCGCGCGGATGTCGGCCTCGGCGCGCGCCGCCGCGGCCGCGTCCACGAGGTCGACCTTGGTGAGCACCACGATGGCGTTGCGCACGCCCAGCAGGTCGAGGATCTCGACGTGCTCGCGCGTCTGCGGCATGGGGCCGTCGTCGGCCGCCACCACCAGCAGGGCCAGGTCCATCGCGGTGGCGCCGGCCACCATGGTGCGCACCAGGCGCTCGTGGCCCGGCACGTCCAGGAAGCCCACCTCCGTGCCGTCGGGCAGCCGGAACTCGGCGTAGCCCACGTCGATGGTCATGCCCCGCTCCTGCTCCTCCTTGAGCCGGTCGGTGCGGGTGCCCGTCAGGCACTCCACCAGCGTGGTCTTGCCGTGGTCGATGTGCCCGGCCGTGCCCAGGATCACGCGGCGGACGGCGGCAGGGGCAGCGGCAGGCACGCAGGCTCCTCGGGGCGGGGCGGCCGGGGTCGGACCCCGGGGCTAGCGT
>JBJTIJ010000100.1:0-4115 GCA_046094945.1 Planctomycetia bacterium
GCCTCCGCTGCTGGCGCCGGCTCCACCGCCGCCGCAGGCCCCCAGCGCGAGGGCCAGCAGCCGCAGGGCGACCTGCCCCAGGCCTCGTGTGCGCGGCCAGGGCATCGCAGGCCTCCCAGCAGGGGCTGCGGCGCCACGCGCTCGCAGGCCCCCCAGACGAGGGTAGTTCGCGCCCGCAACCGTCACCCCGGCAAGCGAGGTGGCAGCAGCGTGCGTGGCCGCCGCGGTCCCTGCGAAGGCCTGCGCCGGCACAGGAGAGGTTACCCCAACGGCCCGCGGTGGCCACCACGACCTGCGCGCGCGGCGCGCGGGCGCATGCAGCCGGGCTGGGCGCGCCGGCCGGGGCGCGGCCCGCTTCGGCCGCTGGGCCGGGGAGGCTAGGCTGCGGCCATGGACGTGCACGCCTGGATCACGCTGGCCACCCTGCTGGGCGCCACCGTGCTGCTGCTGGGCGGCTGGATCCCCATGGCTGTCACGGCCCTGCTGGTGCCGGTGGTGCTGTCGGCCACGGGCACGGTGACGCCCGAGGTGGCGCTCGCCGGCTTCGGCAACCACGCCGCCATCTCGATCGGGGCCACCTTCGTGGTGGGCGCGGGCCTCAAGGAGAGCGGGCTGGCCACGCTGCTGGCGCGCGGGCTGGAGCGCGTCGGCGGCCGGCGCGAGACCGTGCTCATGGCCCTGCTGCTGCTGGCCAGCGCGGCGCTCTCGGCGTGGATGAGCAACGCCGCCACGGTGGCCATGCTGCTGCCCGTGTGCGTGGCCGTGAGCCGCCGCTCGCTCATCGAGCCCTCGCGCCTGCTCATGCCCATGGCCTTCGCGGCGGCGCTGGGCGGCACCGTGACCCTGATGGGCACGCAGCCCAACTTCCTCGTGGCCGAGTACGCCAAGGCCCTGCCGCCCGGCGAGCACATGGGCTTCTTCGACTTCACGCCGGTGGGCCTGGGCATCGTGGCCGCGGGCCTCTGCACGCTGCTGCTGCTGGGCCGGCGGCTGGTGCGCCCCACCAGCACGGCCGAGCGCCTGGCGCAGGCGCGCATGCCCGAGGAGGTGGCGGCCTCCTACGGCCTCTCCCAGGACATGTTCCTCATGCGCGTGGCCGAGGCCTCGCCGCTGGTGGGGCGCAGCATCGCCGAGTCGGGCATCCGCGCGCGCTACGACCTCACCGTGCTGGTGGTGCGCCGCGACGCGCTGTTCGGCAACCGCTGGCTGGGCCCGCGCGCGGGCCTGGTGCTGGAGGCGGGCGACCTGCTCTACATGGAGGGCGAGGACCAGTCGGCGTGGGCCTTCGCCGAGGCCGAGCTGTGCCAGATGGGGCTGGCCGGCCCGCAGGCGCTGGAGAGCGTGCTGGGCCGGGGCATCACGCTGGTGGAGGTCACGGTGGCGCCGGGCAGCGACGCGCTGGGGCTCACCTTCAAGGAGCTCGACCTGGGCCGGCGCTACGGCGTCAACGTGCTCTCGGCCTGGCGCGGCAGCGCGCGCGTGACGCGCGACCTGGCGGTGCTCGAGCTCGCCGTGGGCGACACCTTCCTCGTCAGCGGCACCGGCGAGCAGGTGCGCGCGCTGGCGCGCAACCCCGACTTCATCGTGCTCAGCGATGCCAGCCAGGTGGAGCACCTCTCGCGCGGTCCGCTGGCCCTGCTGGGCTTCCTGCTGGCCGTGGTGCCGCCGGCCATGGGCTGGTTCCCGGTGGCGGCCAGCGCGCTGGCCAGCGCCATGTTCATGGTGGTGACGGGCTGCGTGTCGCGCACCACGCTGGTGCGCTGCGTGGACTGGAAGGTGCTGGCGCTCATCGTGGGCACGGTGCCGCTGGGCGCGGCCATCGACCACACGGGCGTGGCCGCACTGGCCGCCAACCACCTGGTGGGCGCGGCCCGCGCGCTGGGCGAGCCCGGCGTGCTCACGGCGCTGTTCCTGCTGTCGGCCACGGTGGCCGTGCTCACCTCGAATGCGGCCGGGGCCGTCGTGGTGGCGCCGGTGGCGGCCAAGGCGGCCGCGCTGGGCGGAGTGGCCACGCACACGGCGCTGCTGTGCACGGCCTTCGGCTGCTCGTGCACCTTCCTGCTGCCCTACGCGCAGCAGAACCTGCTGGTGATGACGCCGGGCGGCTACGCCACGCGCGACTTCGTGCGGCTGGGCGTGCCCATGAGCGTGGTCATGCTCGTGGTGACCGTGGCCCTGCTCTGCCTGCTGCACTGAGCGGGGCGGGACGGCGCCGCGTGCGCCGGGCTAGACGCGCTCGACGAGCGCCGCCAGGCCCAGGCCGCCGCTGATGCACAGCGTGGCCACGCCCCGCTTGAGGTCGCGCTCGGCCAGGCTGTGCAGCAGCGTGACCAGGATGCGGCAGCCGGTGGCCCCGATGGGGTGGCCCAGCGCGATGGAGCCGCCGTCCACGTTCAGGCGCTCCTCGTCGATCGCCAGCTCGCGGTTGCAGGCGATCACCTGCGCCGCGAAGGCCTCGTTGAGCTCCCACAGGTCGATGTCGGCCGTGCGCAGCCCCGTCTCCTGCAGCAGGCGCTGCACGGCCGGCACCGGGCCCAAGCCCATCTCGCGCGGCGCCACGCCCGCCTCGGCGTAGGCCACCAGGCGCGCCAGGGGCCGGGCGCCCGCCTTGCGCGCGGCCGCCTCCGACAGCACCACGACAGCGGCGCCGCCGTCGGTGATGCCGCTGCTGTTGCCCGCGTGCACCGTGCCGCCCTCGCTCTCCTTGCGGAACACGGGCGCCAGCTTGGCCATGTCGGCCAGCGTGGTGCCGTCGCGCGGGTGCTCGTCGGTCGTGAAGGGCTGCAGCACCTTCTTCTTGTCGGGCAGCGGGATGGCCACCTTCTCGGCCTCGAAGCGCTTGCGCTTGCGCGCGGCCTCGCAGCGCTCCTGGCTGCGCACGGCGTAGGCGTCCTGCTCGGCACGCGAGATCTTGTAGCGGTCCACGAGGTTCTCGGCCGTGGCGCCCATGAGCTGGTCGGCCAGCCGGCACTGGAAGCCGTCGTGGTACATGCCGTCCACGATCTGGTCGTGGCCCAGGCGCTCGCCCCAGCGCGCCTTGAGCAGGTAGTAGGGCGTGTTGCTCATGCTCTCGATGCCGCCGGCCAGCACGGCCTGCGCGCGGCCCAGCCGGATGGCGTCCGCGCCCAGCAGCACGCTCTTGAGGCCCGAGCCGCAGGCCATGTTCACGGTGTAGGCCGGGCGCTCCACCGGCACGCCGGCGCGCACGGCCACCTGCCGGCCGGTGCTGGGACCCTGGCCGGCCTGCCGGCCGTGGCCGAAGATGGCCTGGTCGATGGCCTCGGGGGCGAGTCCCGCGCGCTTGAGCGCCTCCTGCGCGGCGTGCACGCCCAGGTCGGGTGCCGTCAGCGGGGCGAGGCTGCCGCCGAACTTCCCGATGGGGGTGCGCACGGCGCCGGCGAGCACGATGGAGTCAGCCATGGGGGCCTCCCGCGGGGACGAGGGGGCCACCCTACCGGCCCCCCGCAGGCAGGCACGGGCCGGTGTGGGCGCACACGGGGCGGGACCCCCTTGGCGGCGGCGTGGGGGACGCTAGCCTTGCTTGCCCCGGAGGGGCGCCATGCCGTCGAAGAAGAAGGCCGCCAAGGATGCCGTGCCCACGCCGCCGGCCGCGCCGCCCGCGGTCCCGGCGCCGCCGGCGCCCAAGGCGCTCACGCCCGCGCCCAAGGCGAAGAAGGCCGCCACGCCGGCGCCCGCGACGCCCAAGGCCGCCTCACCCAAGGCTGCAGCGCCCAAGGCTGCCGCACCCGCCGCAGCGCCGTCGCCCGAGGCTGCGCCGGTCGCGGCCAAGCCTGCGGCCAAGTCCAAGGCCACGTCGCCCGATGCCACGTCGCCCAAGGCCGCGACGGGCAAGGCTGCGACGGGCAAGGCTGCGACGCCCAAGGCCACCACGGCCAAGTCCACGACCCCCAAGAGCGCGACGCCGACCTCGCCGGCGCCGGCCCAGCCTGCCAAGCCGGGCAAGGACGAGAAGCCGGCCGGCGGCAAGGCCAAGGCCGAGCCCAAGGGCCCCAAGGCCGCTGCTGCGCCCGCCGGCACGGCCGCGCCCAAGGCGGCGCGCACGCCGGCGCGCGGCCAGGCGGCGCCCGCCGCGGGCGACGAGGTCGGGGCGGACG
>JBJTIJ010000101.1:0-16269 GCA_046094945.1 Planctomycetia bacterium
GACGGCCGAGCGGGGCTCGACCGCGTGATCCAGTTCAGGCGCCTCTAGCCCCCGCAGGCTCTCGCAGGCTCCCGCCCCGGGCCGCCCGCCGACGCCGGGCGCGCGCCGCGGGCGACATCGCCCGCGGGCCGCCCGTCAGAGGAACTTCGCGTAGGGGTGGAAGCAGAACCGGCCGTGCGGGTCGACCTCGCGCTTCTGTGCACGGACGCGCGCAGCCATCGCCTCGTCGCCGAAGATCACGGCGGCCACGGCACTGCGGCCGGCATCGTCGGGCTGCGAGTGCGTGCCGCTGAGGTCGATCGAGAGCCCCGGGACGGCGCGCCCCTTGTCGACCACGCGCATCGTGAGGTCCGCAATCGCCTTGCGCTGCTGCGCGGACTTGCCCTTCGCGTCGTAGATCGTGATGAGGTCGAGGAAGAACGCGTGGTGGCAGTTGCCGGAGGGCAGCCTCGGCCCCGCCATCGCGGCCCCGCCCAGGGCCCGGATCTCGACGATCGACATCTCCGCCTCGTCGAGCGGTGCCTCGCCCACCACCGTGTCGCACACGAAGTCCAGGATCGCGTCCTCCGGCATGCCGTGCGTGCCCATCGCGTGGTAGAGCGAGGCCAGCGGGTCGCCCTTCTGCGCCAGGATGACGGGCCAGAGCGCGGCGGCCACCTCGAACCACGACGACCAGTGGCCTTGCGCGACCACGGGCAGCCCCAGCCCGGCAGCGAGGTCTTCCCAGGGCTTGACGAACGCCGCGAAGTCGCCCTTGAAGGTGTCGTAGCAGATGAAGGTCGCCACGAGGGCCTTCGTGCCCGACACCACGAGCTCCATCGACACCGACTCGTCAGGCAGCACGCGCTCCTTCATCAGCCGCAGCGCGCGCCGCGAGAACGCCACGGCCTGCGCACGCGTGTCGAAGAGCATCACGCGCTGCTCGCCACCGCGCACGACAGCCTCCGGCGCGACCCGGAAGGTGATGTCGACCACCACGGCGAGTGCGCTGCCCGCACCGAGCATCGCGGTGAAGAGCGCGTCCTGCGGCGTGAGCACCCGCACCTCGCCCGCGGCGGTGACGACCGTCATGCGCGTCGCACGCTGGCCCAGCAGCCCGAGCCGGCGGGAGAAGTAGCCGCTCAGCCCGCCGTTGACGGCGTAGCCCACCACGCCGACATCGGGCCCCGTCCCCACCGGGAGCGCGCCATGGCGCTGCCTGACCGCCTCGACGAGCTCGCGGAAGACGACGCCGGCACCGACCGTGACCAGCAGGCCCTCGCTGTCGCTCGAGAACTCGATCGACTTGAGGCGAGCCAGGTCGAGGATGACCGCCTCACGGCTCGCGTAGCCCGGCGCGTTGGACGACTCGTGGCCGCCGCACACGCACGCGACCGGCGTGGCCGCAGGCAACGACTGCAGCACGCTCGCAACCTGCTGTGCCGACGTCGGCCGGTAGATGCGCCGCGCGAGCGTGGTGCGCGGGATGGGCGTGCCGTCCGGCACCAGCACCTTGTTGCCGCTGATCGCCCACACGCGCCCGGAGAACCAGGCCTCGCTGGGCTCGACGACCTCGACCTGCATGGCGGGACTCCCGGGCGGCGGGTCTCCGGAGGCGATGCTCCCCGGGCCGCCCCAGCCGAGGAGTGCGTCACCGGCGATGAGTCCGAGCCCTCCCGCCGCGGCAGACTTCAGCAGCGTCCTGCGCGGGACCTCCGCATCGCCGCTCGCGCGTGCGTCATCAGGCATGGGCGAGGCTCCGGGGACGGCTGCACCGCTGCTTGTAGCGTGCCGCGCCGCGCGCGTCCACGGCCGCGATCCCGCCGGCCGCAGCGCCAGCGCCGGCCCCCCGCCTCCCCGTCACGGGCACCGGCAACGGAGGCGGCCCGCGCTCAGGCCGGGCGGCGGCGCAGCCACAGCACGCAGGCGCCGAAGCCCAGCAGGCAGGCCCAGGGCAGGTGGTGGCCCAGCCGCACGTAGAGCGTGCGGCCGCCGGGCACCAGCGGCACGTCGCGCACCAGCACGTCGTCCACGCCCACGCCCAGCGTGGCCTCCACCTCGCCGCTGGCGCTGACGAAGGCGCTCACGCCGGTGTTCGTGGCGCGCACCAGCGGCACGCCATGCTCCACGGCACGGAAGCGCGTGAAGTTCAGGTGCTGCCAGGGCTCCCACGTGTCGCCGAACCACGAGTCGTTGGCCATGCTCACCAGCAGGTCGGGCCGCTCGTCGCCGGCGGCCTCGCGCACGTAGTCGGCCAGGATGCCCTCGTAGCACAGGAAGGGCAGCAGGCGCTTCTTGCCCAGCTCCAGCAGCGCCTGCGGCGGCTCGCCGCCCACCATCGTGAAGCGCTGCGGCAGCATGCTGCGCGGCAGGCCCAGCGGCATGAACTCGCCGAAGGGGATCAGGTACACCTTGCGGAACGACGACCAGGCCGCGTCGCGCCCGCCGCGCCGGCGCAGCACGGCCGCGTTCCAGCGCTCGTCGGGCAGCGGCCCCTGGTGCGTGATGCCCACCGAGACGGGCTTGCGCTCGTAGGCGCCCACGAGGAAGTCGTGGTCCAGCCCCAGCTCCTCCAGCACCTCGAAGCCGGCGCGGCGCAGGTGGTTGGCCACCACCGGCGGCGCATCGCTGGCGTAGCCCACGCTGTCGGTGATGGCCGTCTCGGGCCACACGATGAGCTCGGCGCCCAGCTGGGCCGCCTTGCGCGAGCCCTGCGTGTAGCCCTCGGCCGTGCTGCGCACCGCGCGGCCCTGGCCCTGCTCGGCGGCGCGCTTGGCCAGGCTGCCGATGTCGGGCTGCACGATGCCCACGGCCAGCCGCTCGGGCGCATGCGCCTCGGCCTCGCGCACCTCGGCGTGGCGCAGCATGCCGGCCACGCCCAGCGCCACGCCCACCGCGAAGGTGGCCAGCGCCGCCACCGGCCGCGCCGGCGGGCGGCCCGGCAGCGGGTAGGCCCAGCGCAGCAGCTCGTGCACCGGCGCCACGAGGCACAGCGTGGCGAAGGAGACCAGCGGCACGCCGCCCCACTCGGCCAGCTGGCGCAGCGGGGCCACGTCCACCATGCCGTGGCCGGCCATCCACGGGAACAGGCGCGGCACGAACGACTCGCAGGCCACCCACAGCGCGACCACCGCCAGCGGGTGCAGGCGCGTGCCGCGCACGAGGAACCAGCGCACCACCAGCGCGAAGGCCCAGGCGTGCACCACGCCCAGGATGCCGAACAGCGCCGTGGCGCCGTAGGCGGCCGGCGCGGGCAGGCCGCCGAAGAGCTGGATGGTGGGCGCCAGCCAGCGGTAGCCGAAGCCGATGCCCAGCGCGCCGAACAGCAGCGACCAGGCCAGGAAGGCGCGCGTGCTGCGGCAGGCCTCCACCAGCCACAACAGGCCCACGAAGCCCGGCAGCACGCCCCACCACAGCGGCTCGGGCGCGAAGCTCACCACCCACAGCAGCAGCAGCGCGGCCACGCCCAGCGTGCGCGTCCAGGCCGGCAGGCGCACCGCGCCGGGCGCGGGCGGCGTGGCGGGGAGCGGGGCCGCGGGGCCGGCGGGCACGTGCTAGGCGCCGAACTTGGCCAGCTTGCCCGCGTTGGCCAGCGCCAGGCGCAGCAGCGAGGTGCCCGGCACGCTGTTGCCCAGCGCGCCGCGCCGGCAGGAGGGCTCGTCGAAGCGCGGCAGGCCGTCGGGCTCGCACCACGGGCCGTGCAGCAGGAAGGGCACCGGGTGCCACGAGTGGCCCGCCATGGGGCCGGGCGTGCTGTGGTCGCCGGTGAGCACGATCACGTCGGGCTCGAGCGCCAGCAGGCGCGGCACCTCGGCGTCGAAGGCCTCGATCACCTGGCCCTTGCGCGCCTCGTCGCCGTCCTCGCCCGCCGAGTCGGTGCCCTTGTCGTGCAGGAAGAAGAAGTCGTAGGCCGGCTGCGTGGAGCGCCAGGCCTGCTCCAGCGCCGTCACCTCGTCGGCAATGCTGCTGCTGGGCCCTACGCCCGGCGCGAGGTCCATGCCCAGCAGGCGCGCCACGCCGCGGTAGGCCGGGTAGGCGGCCACGGCGCAGCCGGTGAGCGCGGCCATCGAGCGCAGCGTGGCCAGCGGCGGGCGGCCCGAGAAGCCGCGCAGCATCACGCCGTTGGCCTGCGAGCGGCCGCCGAGCAGCTCGCGCGCCAGCGCCACGAAGCGGTTGGCCACGCGCGCGGTCTTCTCGGAGGCGGCGTCGGCGGCCTGCGCCGCCAGCGGTGCCACGCCCGTCACCTGCGGGTCGGTGTCGGCCACGCGGTCGCCCAGGCCCGCGCCGCGCAGCACCACCGAGAAGCGGTACTGCAGGCCCGGGTTCACCTCCACCTGCACGTCCTCGATGCGCCCGATGCGCTCGCGCAGCATGTCGGCCAGCGGGCGCGACTGCTCGGTGGGGATGCGGCCGGCGCGCCGGTCGGCCAGCAGGCCGCGGGAGTCGAGCGTGCCGAAGTTGCCGCGCGCGCACACGTCGCCGGCGGCCACGTCCACGCCCACGCCCAGCGTCTCCAGCAGGCCGCGGCCCACCTCGACCTCGAGCGGGTCGTGGCCGAACAGCGCCAGGTGGCCGGGCCCGCTGCCGGGCGTGATGCCGTCGGCCACCGGCACGTAGCGGCCCAGCGCCGAGCGGCGCGCCAGCGCGTCCAGGTGCGGGTGGTGCGAGCGCTCCAGCGCGGTGGGCTCGCGGCCCACAGCGCCGCCCAGCCCGTCGAGCACCACGAACAGGATGCGCGTGGGGGTCGGGCGGGCCAGGCGCGGCAGCAGGACGGCGTTGCTGGAGGGGGACGGCATGGCGGCAGCCTAGCCGACGCGGGCCACGGGGCTCACGGCCTCGCGGGCGCGGGGCGCCGCCGCCGGGCGCCACGCCGTGGCGCCGGTGGGCACGGGCAGGCACTCCACCTCGCCCAGCCCGGCCTCGCGCGCCCAGCCCGCCAGCTCGGCGAAGTCGTGGTGGCTCTGCAGCGGCGGCGCCAGCCAGTCGTGCACCACCTGCGCGCACTCCTGCCAGGTGGCGCGCGCGAGGGTGGTGCCGCTGTAGGAGCGCACGCCCAGCGTCAGCGGCGCCAGCATGAAGGCCAGCGTGCGCATGGCCCCGCCGGGCAGGCGCGTGCTCAGCGCGCGCGCCGCGCCGAACACGCCCTCGCGCAGCGCCCCCTCGCGCGGGTAGACCCACACGTAGAGCGCGCCGCCCGGCTTCACCAGCCGCGCCAGCTCGAGGTAGGCCGCGTGCGGGTCGGGCGTGTGGTGGATCACGCCGTCGCAGAACACGAGGTCGAAGGAGGCGTCGCGCAGCGGCGTGGCCAGCACGCTGCCCTGCAGCACGCTGATGCGCGGGTGGTCGAGCGGCACGCCGGCCAGCTCGGGCCCGCGGCCCGCATCGAGCCCCACCACCTCGGCGCCCAGTGCCGCGAATGCGCGCAGGTAGCGGCCGTGGCCGCAGCCCGCATCGAGCACGCGCCGGCCTGCGTACCACGCACGGTCGATGTGCGCGCCCATGCGCGCGCCGGCGAGGTTGGCCGCCATCGCCAGCGGGTCCTTGCCGAAGATGCGCCGCAGCCGGCCGTAGGAGCGCCACTGGCGCTCGAAGCTGGCCAGCGTGCGCGCCTCCTGGCGCGGCATGTCGCGCCGCGGCAGCAGGCGCGGCACCGGCCCGCGCAGGTCCAGCGCACGCCCGCAGCCGCTGCAGCGCGCCTCGCGCGCCGGCGGCGCCAGCGGCGCGCGGCAGTCGGGACAGGCCAGCAGCTGCGCGTGGAGGGCCCACATCGGGAGGGTCACTGTACGGCCCGCCCTTGGCGCGCCCGGAGGGCGCCACGGCCGGCGCCGGGCACCACGCTGCGGCCCGTGCCGCGGCCCCTGCCGGGGCCCCGCAGGCGTAGCGATGACGCGCCGCGGGTTGATACATCCACGATACATGCTGGCGCAAGTCCTTTCAAGGCAACGACTTATGAACTCATCGACGGACGGGTCCGCCACGGGAGGGGGGTGTCGGAAATCGCTTCTAGCCCCTTGCGTTCCCCTGCCTGCCCCGCCACAGTGGTCCGTTCACCCGCAGGTTTCACGACCTGCGCGTGAGCCCGGCTGGCGAGCCGGTCCGCAAGGTAGGGCCCGCAACGGCCGATACGCAGCGAGGGGCAGCATGGGCCTGGGCCCGTGCCGCCCCGCGCGACAGCCCGCTCTCCTCGCCCGTCCCCGCTGACCTGTTCCCTGGCCCCGAGGCCGGCGCCCCGCGCGCCGCGCCGGAAGGAACCCGATGGCCCCCAACCCCAACCCGCACGCCACCCAGGACCGCACCAGCCGCATCGTGCAGACGGGCATCCTGATCGAGCAGAACGTCGAGGCGCGCTACCTGCGCGTCGGGCGCGCCTTCACCTACGGCCCCATCCGGCGCCTGTTCGAGGAGTACGCCGCCGAGGTGCGCGACCACGCGCGCATCCTGTCGCGCCACCTGCGTGACCGCGAGGGCGGCCGCACGCTGGTGCGCCAGAGCGGCCGCCGCCGCCGCCCGCGCGCGGCCGACGGCCCGCCCATCCTCAACCCCGTGTCGCTCTACCAGTCGTTCGACGAGGCCTTCCGCGCCGCCGAGCGCGCCATCGTGTTCCACCGCCGCGCCACGGCCCAGGTGGACGACCGCTTCCTGAAGAAGTTCATGGACGTGCTGGCCGGCGACCACTCGTTCCACCTCGACATCCTGGGCCACCTGCTGGCCGACATCCGCGAGCGCCCGATGCACCTCACGCCCGGCCGCAAGCTGGCGCCGGTGGAGGTGCCGTGGGTGGCTGCCATGTTCGAGGGCGTGGTGCCCCCGTGGCGCCGCGAGCCCGAGGGCGAGACGGCGCAGAAGCGCTGGTTCATCAACTACATGTAGGCCTGCGCCGCGGCCCGCAGGGGCCGCGCCGGTCCTTCCTGCACGGGCGGCTGCATGGCGCAGCCGCCCGTGTGCGTTGGCGGGCTGAACGCGCCCGCTGCACGGCCCACGTGCCGCGGGCGCAGGTTCCCCTTGCGCATGTTCCTCTGGCGCACGTGCCGCAGGCGAGGCGCGCAGGCTGCGCGCGGCGCGCTCAGGCGCCCGGGAAGGGCGGCCGGCAGGTGACCAGCGGGTCGGGGTAGGCCTGCTTGGGCACCGCCGGCATGGGCGGGGCGCTCTTCACGGCCGCGAAGCCGAGCAGCAGGCCCAGCACGGCCGCCATGGCCAGGCGCGGCGTGCCCACCTCGGTGGCCCGCAGGGCCGAGAGGCCCACGGCCGAGGTGAGCAGCAGGAAGGCGACCAGGCTCTGCAGCGGGGCCGTGCCCAGGCCCAGCATGCCCTTGGGGCACTCCAGCGCGCCGCTGCTCTCGAGGTAGACGTGCCAGCCCGCCACCAGCAGGCCCAGCACGCAGGCCGGCAGCACCAGCCAGGCGGCCGTGCCGCGCGTGAGCAGCGTCTCGCTCACCAGGCCCAGCACCAGCCCGGCCAGCACCAGGAACACGGCCGTGCGCTGGTAGAAGCACAGCGGGCAGGCCTTCAGGCCCATGCCCACCGAGAGCCACACGCTGCCGGCCGAGCCCAGCAGCGCCAGCGCCAGGGCCACGCTGTAGGGCAGGTCGCGCTTGAGCAGGTCCATGCAGGCCTCCGGCGGGGAACGCTGACTGTACCGTGCCGCAGCGGCGGCCCGTGCGGGCTAGCGCTGCAGCGAGAGGGTGAGCTGCAGCCCGGGCGTGAGCGTGATGCGGCGCGGCGGCAGCGCCTCGCCCGCCGCGGTGCGCGCCTCCACCTGCCACAGGCCCGGCGGCAGCGTGGCCGCGTAGCGCCCGCCGGGCGCGGTGCGCAGGCGCGCGCCTTGCACGGGGCGCAGCCGCCCGTCCTCCACGCGCCGCCACAGCACCTCCGTGCCGGCCGGCGCGGGCACCGTGCCGGCCACGGCGGCCGGGGCCTCGGGCGCGGGCAGGGCCACGGCCTGCTCGCCCGGGCCGTCCTGCACCTCCACGCGTGCCTGCTGCACGCCGGCAGGGCCCTGCACCAGCAGGTCGTGGGTGCCCGGCGCGAGGCGCAGCCGCAGCGCGCCGCCCGGGGCTGCCTCCACGCTCGCCAGCCCGTAGCCCTCGGCGCCCCCTGCGGCCACCTGCACGCGCAGGCCGGCCTGCGCGGCCACGCCCTCGAGCCGCACCCAGCGCGCACCCTCGCCCTGCAGGGCAGGGTGCAGCAGGCGCAGCTCCAGCAGGCCCTGCCACTCGCGGGCCTCCAGCCGCACGCCAGGCGCCGTGGCCACGCCGCCAGCCGCGGCCGCGTCGGCCCGCGCGAGCCCGGCCTCCAGCTCGCGGGCCTCGACGGGCACGCCCTCGAGGCGGGCGCGCCCCGCCTCCAGCGGCGCCTGCAGCGCAGGGGGCAGCGGCATGCCGTGCGCACGCAGCAGCACCCGCCACGCCCCCGCCGCGGGCAGCGCGCCCTCGGCCACCACGTCCAGCGCGCGCACCTCGGCGGGCGCCAGCGGCAGGTAGAGCGGCGCACCGCTGGCGGGCAGGTCGCCGCGCCACACGGCCGTGAGGCCGCCGTCCTCGAAGCGCCCCTGCAGCGCCACCGGGCCGCCCCACGCCGCCGGCGGCACGCGCAGCAGTACCGCGCCGCCCGCGTCCTGCTCCACGCCCACGCTCACGGGCTGCGCTGGCGCGGCCGGGGCCTCGAGCGCCCAGCTGGCCCCCAGCACGCGCCGCGCGTCATCGGGCACGAGCACCAGCGTGTGCTGGCGCGCCAGCGTGTACTGCGCCGGCGAGGCGCCCGGCACCAGCTGCGGCAGCATGCCGCCCGCCAGCATGCCCCAGCCCGGCGGGGCCAGCAGCTCGTAGTGGCCCGGCGGCGCCTCCGCCACCGCGTAGAGGCCGGCCGCCTCCAGCGGGCGCAGGGCCAGCGGCTTGCCGGTGGCGCGCCCGCCCTGCACGTGCTGCAGGCGCAGGCCCTCGCGCGGCGGCGGGCCGTCGGGCGCGAGCGTGCGCACCTCGACGCGCAGCCCGCTGTCGGGCGCGCCGCAGCCCCCGAGGGCCGCGAGCAGCAGCGCCGGCAGCACGGCGCAGAGCAGCACGGCCCCGCGCAGTGCGGCCAGCAACGCGGCGCGGGCAGGCAGGCGGCGCATGCGGGCCCAGCCTACGGCGCCCGGCCGCGCACGGCGGCGCGCGGCGCTAGGCGTCCCCCGCCACGCTGGGCGTGGGCAGCACGGGCACCGGCACGCGGTCGGCAAGGCCCGGCTCCCAGGCCCGCGCCTCGGCCTGGAAGGCCTTGAGGCGCGCGCGCGTCTCGCGGCCCGTGGGACCGTCCTCGAGGAAGGGATGGTCGAAGCCGGCCGCGGCCAGCGCGCGCAGCGTGGCCAGCGGCAGGTGCGCCTCCAGGTGCAGGCGCTCGTACTCGCGCACGATGTCGGTGCCGAACAGCGAGGGATCGTCCGAGGAGATCACGCAGGCCACGCCGCGCGCGATGTAGTCGTGCACCGGGTGGTCGGCCACGCTGCGCACCACGTGCAGCGCCTCGTTGCTGGTGGGGCACACCTCCAGCGGGACCTGCTCGTGCACGAGGCGCTCGATGAGCGCGTCGTCCTCGAAGAGGCGCGTGCCGTGGCCGATGCGCTCGGCGCCGTAGAAGTCCAGCGCGCCGCGGATGCTGGTGGCGCCCGCGCCCTCGCCGGCGTGCGCGGTGGCATGCAGGCCGTTGCGCAGCGCCTCGGCGAAGATCGGCGCGAAGCGCGGGTCGGCGGCCACCGCGCGCTCGTCGCCCGAGATGTCCAGCGCCGTCACGCCGCGCACGCGCTGGCGCACGGCGATGCCCAGCGCCTGCGTGGCCGTGTCCAGCGAGAGGCTGCGCGGGAAGTCGACGATGCTGCGCGAGAGGATGCCGTGCGCGCGCTCGGCGTCGGCACGCCCGGCCTCGATGCCCTCGAACATGGCCTGCTCGTCGGCGCCGCGCACGATGTGGCTCACGGGCGTCCAGCGCAACTCGGCGTAGCGCACGCCCTGCAGCGCCGCGTCCTCCAGGATCTCGAAGGTCACGCGCGCGAACTCCTCGCGCGTGCGCAGCAGCTCGAAGAGCCCGATGAAGAAGGCCACGAAGCGCGAGAGGTCGGTGAAGCGGTAGCCCTCGGCCAGCCCGCGCTCGGCCACCGGCAGGATGCGCGCGCCGCGGGCGCGCGCCAGCTCCACCACCGTGGCCGGCCGCAGCGCGCCCAGCGCGTGCAGGTGCAGCTCGGTCTTGGGCAGGCGGCGCAGGGCCTCGCGCAGCGCGGGATCGGCGGTGGGGACGGTGGGCACGTCCCTGTCCTACCCGAGGCGGCGCCGGGCGCGCTGCTTGCGCGGGGCCGCGGCGCCCGCGGGCGGGGGCGGCACGCGCCCGCCCCACAGTGCGCGCAGCGCCGCGCCCGTGTGGCTGGCCTGCGCGGCGGCCACCTCGCGCACGCTGCCGGCGGCCACCACGCGGCCGCCGCCCGAGCCGCCCTCGGGACCCAGGTCGATCACGTGGTCGGCGCGCGCCACCAGCTCGAGGTGGTGCTCGATCACCAGCATCGTGTCGCCGCGCTCCACCAGCCGGCGGAACAGCGCCAGCAGGCGGTCCACGTCCTCGCCGTGCAGGCCGGTGGTGGGCTCGTCGAGCACGTAGAGCGTGTGGCCGGCGGCCTCGGGCCGGCCCAGCTCGGTCACCAGCTTCATGCGCTGCGACTCGCCGCCCGAGAGCGTGGTGCTGCCCTGGCCCAGCGCCAGGTAGCCCAGCCCCACGTCGTTCATCATCGTCACCAGCGGCGCGATGCGCGGCACGTCGCGGAACACGGTGGCGGCCTCGGCGAAGGTGAGCGCCAGCAGCTGCGCGGCCGACAGGCCGTGCCAGCGCACCTCGTTGGTCTCCTCGGTGAAGCGTGCGCCGCGGCAGGCCTCGCAGGGCGTCTCGACGTCGGGCAGGAACGACATCTCCACGGTGATGCGCCCGCGGCCCTCGCAGGCCTCGCAGCGCCCGCCGCCGCGCTTGGCTGGCACGTTGAACGAGAAGCGGCCCGGCCCGTAGCCGCGCTGGCGGGCCTCCAGCGTGCGGGCCAGCGCGTCGCGCACGAGGTCCCAGATGCCGAGGTAGGTGGCCGGCACCGAGCGCGGCGTCTTGCCCACCGGCGTGGCGTCCACCTCCAGCACGCGCGCCAGCGCCTCCACCCCGCGCAGCGCACGGCAGGCCGCCGGCTCGCGGCCCTCCAGCCGGGCCTGCACGCCCTCCAGCAGCACCTCGCGCACCAGCGTGCTCTTGCCCGAGCCCGACACGCCCGTCACGGCCACCAGCCGGCCCAGCGGCACGCGCACGTCCACGCCCGCGAGGTTGTGCAGGCGCGCGCCCTGCAGCTCGAGCCAGGCCGCCGGCGGCCCCGGCTCGGGCGGCGGCGGCGGGGCGCCACGCGCCAGCACGCGCCCCGTGGGCGACTGCGGGTCGCGCGCCAGCTCGTCGGGCGTGCCCGTGGCCACCACGCGCCCGCCCTCGCGCCCGCCGCCGGGGCCGAGGTCGATCACGTGGTCGGCCCGCCGGATGGTCTCGACGTCGTGTTCCACCACCAGCAGCGAGTTGCCGCGCCAGCGCAGCTCGCCCAGCGCCTCCAGCAGGCGCCCGTTGTCGCGCGGGTGCAGGCCGATGGTGGGCTCGTCGAGCACGTAGCACACGCCGCGCAGGTGCGAGCCCAGCGAGGCGGCCAGCCGGATGCGCTGCGACTCGCCGCCCGAGAGCGTGGTGGCGTCGCGGTCCAGCGCGAGGTAGTCCAGCCCCACGCGGCCCAGGAAGCCCACGCGCTCCTCCACCTCGCGCAGGATGGGCACGGCCACGGCCGCGTCGCGGCCCGAGAGGCGCAGGCCCGCGAGTGCCGCCACCAGCCCCGCCGCCGGCTCGGCCAGCAGGCTGGGCAGCGTGCGCCCCCCCACGCGCACCGCACGCGCCTCGGGCCGCAGGCGCTCGCCGTGGCAGGCGCTGCAGGCCTGGCGCGTGGCGTAGGCCCCGAACCAGTCGATGGCCACGTCGGGGCACTCGGCCAGGAAGCGCTCCAGCCGCTCGGCGGCGCCCACGAAGCGCCCGCGCGGCGTGTCGGCGCCCTTGAGCAGCCGGCGGCGCGCCACGGCGTCCAGCGCCTGCCAGCGCGTGGAGGGCGCGATGCCCAGGTACGCCGTGGCCTCGCGCACGAAGCTGCGGGCCAGCGCCGTGTCCACGTTGAGCGGCGTGATCGGGCCCTGGCGCAGCGTGCGCTCGGGCTCGATGGGCATGCGCGCCGGGTCCACGCGCGGCTGCGTGCCCAGGCCCTGGCAGCCCGGGCACCAGCCACGCCGGCTGTTGTGCGAGAACAGGCGCGGGTCGGGCTCGGGCACGGTCTGGCCGTCGGCCGGACAGGTGCGCGTCACGCTCAGCGCCCGCACGCTGCCGTCGGGCCGCAGCGCATGCAGCAGGCCCTTGCCGCGCTGCAGCGCCGCATCCACGGCCCGCGCGAGGTCGCGCGTGGGCGTGCGCCCGGGCACCACGCGTGCCACCTCCTCGTCGAGGTCGTGCTCCTTGTAGCGGTCCAGCACGGGCAGCGGCGCCAGCGGCAGCACGCGCCCGTCCACGCGCGCGTGGGCCACGCCGCGCGCGGCCATGTCCTCGAGCACCTCGCGGTGGTGGCCCTTGCGGCCCAGCACCACGGGGGCGAAGAGGCGCAGGTCCTCGCGCGCGTGCTCTTCCTGCAGGCGCTGCACCAGCACGGCCGGCGTGAGCGCGCGCAGCTCGCGCCCGCAGGCCGGGCAGTGCGGCACGCCGCAGCGCGCGAAGAGCAGGCGCAGGTAGTGCGCCACCTCGGTGACGGTGGCCACCGTGCTGCGCCGTCCGCCGCGCGTGCGCCGCTGCTCGATGGCCACCGTGGGCGGGATGCCGGCCACGTGGTCCACGTCGGGCCGGCCCAGCTGGCCCACGAACTGCCGCGCGTAGGCCGAGAGCGTCTCGATGTAGCGCCGCTGCCCCTCGGCGAAGACGATGTCGAAGGCCAGCGTGCTCTTGCCCGAGCCGCTGGGCCCGCTCACCACCACGAAGGCGTCGCGCGGCAGGTCCACGTCCACGCCGCGCAGGTTGTGCTCGCGCGCGCCGCGCACGTGGATGGCGCCGTCGTCGCGCGCCACGCGCCGGCCGGGGGGCAGCGCCGGCGCGGCGGGCGCCTCGCGGTGCACGCGCATGAAGCGCGCCGTCTCGCCCGTGCCGGCTGCCACCTCGGCCGGCGTGCCGTCGCCCACGACGCGCCCGCCCTCGGGCCCGCCGCCCGGGCCCAGGTCCAGCACGCGGTCGGCGGCCCACAGCACGTCGAGGTGGTGCTCCACCACCAGCACGCCGTGCCCGCGCTCGCACAGGCGCCGCAGCGCGCGCACCAGCACGGCCACGTCCTCCAGGTGCAGGCCCGTCGTGGGCTCGTCGAACACGTACATGCGCCGGCGCCCGCCGCGCGGCTCGGCCAGCGCCTCGGCCAGCCGCAGGCGCTGGGACTCGCCGGCCGAGAGCGTGGAGAGCGGCTGGCCCAGCCGCAGGTAGCCCAGGCCCACCTCCACCAGCGGCTGCAGCGGCGTCGTGATGCGCGACTGGCCCGCGAAGCGCTCCAGCGCCTCGGCGGCGGTGAGCTCGAGCACGTCGGCCACCGACAGGCCGTCGGCCTGCACCGCCAGCACCTCGGGGCGGAAGCGGCGGCCGCCGCCGTCCTCGCAGGGCACCTCCACGTCGGAGAGGAACTGCATCTCGACGCGCTCGCGGCCCTCGCCGGCGCAGCGCGCGCAGCGCCCGCCGTCCACGTTGAACGAGAAGGTGCTGGCCGTGAAGCCCCGCTCGCGCGCGCCCGGCAGGCGCGCGTAGAGCGCGCGCACGCCGTCCCAGGCGCCCACGAAGGTGGCCGGGTTGGCGCGGCTGCTGCCGGCCAGCGGCACCTGGTCCACCAGCACCACCTCCTCGACGTGCTGGGCCCCCACCACGGCGTCGTGCGCGCCCGGCGTGCCCAGCGGCGCGCCCTTGGCGCGCGCCAGCGCCAGCGTGAACACGTCGTGCGCGAGGCTGGACTTGCCGCTGCCCGAGACGCCCGAGAGCACGGTGAGCTCGCCCAGGCGCACGAGCAGGTCCACGCCCTGCAGGGTGTGGGCGCGCGCGCCGCGCACGCCCACCACGGGCCCGGGCGCGGCCCCTGTGCGCAGGCCGGGCGCCAGCGAGGCCAGGCTGCGCCGGCCGGCCAGCCACTGGCCCGTGAGCGAGGCCTCCACGCGCTGCACCTGCGCCGGCGTGCCGCTGGCCACCACGCGCCCGCCCGCGGCACCGGCCCCGGGGCCCAGGTCCACCAGGTGGTCGGCGGCCGCCAGGATGGCCGGGTCGTGCTCCACCACCACGACGGTGTTGCCCTGCTCGCACAGGCGGCGCAGCAGGCGCACCAGCCGCTCGTTGTCGCGCGGGTGCAGGCCGATGGAGGGCTCGTCGAGCACGAAGAGCGTGTTGACGAGGTGGCTGCCGAGCGCCGCGGTCAGGTTCACGCGCTGGATCTCGCCGCCCGAGAGCGTGCGCGCCTGGCGGTCCAGCGCCAGGTAGCCCAGCCCCACGTCCTCCAGGCAGGCGAGGCGGGTGCGCACCTCGCCCAGCAGCAGGTCCACCACCTCCTCGGACCCCGCCGGCGCGGCGAGCGCCTCGCAGAAGGCGCGCGCGCGCGTCACGTCCAGCGCCAGCGCCTGCGGCAGCGACAGGCCGCCCACGGTCCACGCGCGTCCCTCCTCGGCCAGGCGCGCGCCGCCGCAGTCCGGGCAGGTGGGGTAGCCGCGGTAGCGCGCGATGAGCACGCGCACGTGCACCTTGTAGGTCTTCTCCTCCAGCGCCGCGAAGAAGCCGGCCACGCCCTTCCAGCGCCCGTCGCCCTCCAGCACGCGCCGGCGCTGCGCCGCCGCCAGCGTGCTCCACGGCCGGCGCGTGGGGATGCGCTCCTCCTGGGCCCACGCCAGCAGGCGGTCCTTCCAGCCCTGCGTGGAGGGCATCTCGAAGGGCTTGACCGCGCCGTCCTCCAGCGACAGCGCCGGGTCGGGCACCACGAGGTCCCAGTCCAGGCCCGTGGTGCGGCCGAAGCCGTGGCAGGTGGCGCAGGCGCCCAGCGGGCTGTTGAACGAGAACAGGCTGGGCGAGGGCGCGCGGAACTCGCGCTTGCAGGCTGCGCAGCCCAGCGAGGAGGAGAAGGCGAGGTCCTCGGCCGGCTGGCCCTCCTGCGGCAGCAGGCGCAGCAGCGCGCGGCCTCCGCCGGCGCGGAAGGCCAGCTCCAGCGAGTCCACCAGGCGCGTGCGGCTGGCACTGCCCAGCACCAGCCGGTCCACCACCACGCGCACCGTCTCGCCCGGCGGCAGGTCGCTGCCGTCGGCGGCCAGCGTGACCGTCTCGTCGCCCCGCAGCACGCGCGGGAAGCCCGCCGCCGCCAGGTCCTGCACCAGCTCGGCGCGGCCGGCCGCGCCCGGGTGCGGGCGCTCGAAGCACAGCACCGCGCGCCGCGTGCCCGGGCGGGCCAGCAGGCGCCGCGCGACATGGTCGGGGCTCTCGCGCTCCACCGTGCGCCCGCAGCCGGGGCAGTGCAGCTCGCCCACCTTGGCCCACAGCAGCTTGAGGTGGTCGAGCAGCTCGGTCATCGTGCCCACGGTGCTGCGGCTGCCACGCAGCACGCCGGCGCGCTCGATGGCCACCGCCGGCAGCAGGCCGTCCACCGCGTCCACCTCGGGGCGCTCGAGGCGCTCGAGGAACTGGCGCGCGTAGGCCGAGAACGACTCCACGTAGCGACGCTGGCCCTCGGCGTAGAGCGTGTCCAGCGCCAGCGACGACTTGCCCGAGCCCGAGACGCCGGTGATGACCGTCAGGGCCCCCAGCGGGATCTCGACGTCGATGCCCTTGAGGTTGTGCTGGCGCGCCCCGCGGACATGGATGGCGGGACGGGCGGGCATGGGCCGGACTGTAGTGGGCGGGCACCGGCCCACCGCCGCCCGGCGCAGGCCGTGGCCCGGGCCGCCCCGACAGCCTCTGCGCTGACCGGCCCAGCCCGGCTGGCGGGCGTCGGGCCGGCCCTGGCCCCGGGGCCGCCGCCAGAGCCGCCAGGCCTAGCCGCCCGGCCTAGGGGGGCGCCCAGCGGCCCTCCAGAGCCCCTGGGCGCCCATGGCCGCCTGCGCGGCCGGCTCTGCGGCCGGGCTGCGGCCAGCCGTGGCCGGCCGTGGCCGGCCTTGGCTGGGCGTGGCCGTTGCCGGGGTGGCCACAGGCCGACTGGGCCCGCCCCCGGCACCGCCTGCCCCCATG
>JBJTIJ010000102.1:0-2334 GCA_046094945.1 Planctomycetia bacterium
CGTAAGCCACGCACACGCGCGGGCTTGCGCGCGCGCGCACTCACGTCGCATGAAGGCCTCAGGTCGAGGTCCACGCCGTTGAGCGCGCGCGTCTCGACCTCGCCGCGCCGGTAGACCTTGGTCAGGCCGCGCGTGCGGAACACGGCCGCGCCGTGCTGCGCTGCCGGAGGCATGGAATCGTCATGGCCCACGCGCCCGACTCTACGCCCGGGGCCCGCGCGGCTCCATGCGGGGCGCCTGCGGCCGTGCGGGCGGCCGCGCGGGCGGCCGTGCAGGCGGCCGTGCAGGCGTCCCACGGCGCCGGCCTAGCGCGCGGCGGGCTCGAAGATCCTGGGGTACTCGCGGCGCCAGTAGGCCGCGGCGCGGGCGGCGTCGTCGGCCAGCGTGCTGCTGGGGTGCTCGCGGGCCACGCGCTCGAAGGCCGCCACGGCGCCCTGGACGGCCCGCCACCACGCGGGGCGGTCGGCGCCGTAGCGCTGCGCATCCCCGGCGAAGCGCTCGTCGGCATTGCGCGGCCGGTAGTCGACCAGCCGCTTCAGGCACATGCCCGTGGAGAAGAGCACCTTGTCCAGCGCGGCGTAGTCGGGGTGCTCGCGCTCGATGCGCGCGAAGAGCAGCAGGGCACGCTCCCACGAGAAGGCCCGCTGGGCGTAGGCCTGCAGGCTGGGGGCAGCAGGCAGCGCCGCGGCAGGCGTGTCGTCGCGGTCGTCCAGCGCGCTGAGGGCCCAGCCGAAGTTCGCGCTGTGCGTGCCGTAGCAGGGGAAGAAGACGTCGCGGTCGTGGTAGAGCACGGCCGCCTGCTTGTAGAGCAGGTCGGCCCGGGCTGCGCCGCGCGCGGCGTCGGTGCGGCGCTCGAGCTCGGCCAGCGTCGCCCAGGCCCGGAACTGGCGTGCCAGCCGCTCGGCATCGAGGTGCCAGGGATCTTGCGGCGGCGCGGCGCGGCCCGCCTCGCCCCACCCCCGGCTGCTCTGGACGCCCAGCAGGTCGGCGAAGCTGGGCGGCTCGCCCGGGCTGTCAGGAGGCAGGACGGGCGCGGGGCGACCCTCGGGCGCGGCCTGCACCTCGCGCAGCGAGTCGCCGGCGGGCAGGGGCGTCACGCCGCTGGAGAGGCCACGCGGCACGGGGCTCGACAGGCGCGCGCGCCAGGCCCAGCCCAGCACGCCCTCGTCGCCCTGCGCCTGCAGCGCGGCGGCCTGGCAGGCCGCCTGCGGGCCACGCTCCACCGCCAGCCGCCGCAGGCGCGCGTAGCGGAACAGGGTGCGGGAGGGCGTGGCCGCGCCCGAGGCCTCGGCCAGCACGCCCAGCTCGTCGATCGACAGCAGGCGCTCGGCCAGCATCACCAGCGGCGCCCGTGCCCGGTGGGCACGATCCTGGTCGGGCCCGGCCAGGCAGCGCGCGAACCACTCGGCGGCGTCCGGCACCCGGCCCTCGGCCACGCGCACCCGGGCGATGCGCAGGCACATGCCGTCGGTGCCCGGATGGCCTGGGTAGCGCGCCAGCCAGGCGCGCAGCAACGCCTCGTCGCGCCGCACATCGGGCGCGGGCCGCGGCTGGAAGCCCAGCAGCCCGCGGGCGGTGTCCTCGTCCCAGGTGCCGGTCACGAGGAAGGGCATCAGGTGGAAGTAGAGCCGGCGGTCGAGCACCTCCACGGCGCGGTAGGCGCGCAGCGAGGCGCGCACGGCGTCGGTGCCTTGCGCGGCGAGCGCGTCGTGCTCGTCGGGCCAGTCGAGCAGGTGGACGGCCGCCCCGGAGGGCTGCCGGGAGAGGGCCTCGAAGGCGGGCAAGGCCTGCGCATCGCCCGAGAAGGCCCGTGCGCACAGGGCATCCTCGGCGTCGGCCGGGTCGGGGCCCTGCTGCAGCGCCTGCAGCCACGGGCGCACCTCGTCCCACGGGTGCAGCAGGGTGGCCGCGAAGATCACGTTCTGCCGCACGACCGGGTCGGCCACGCCCGCGAGGGCGCCCTCGCGCTCGGCGGCGCGGGCCGCCGGCGGGATGGCCGCCGGCAGCCCCTTCCAGGCGCGCAGGAAGTCACCCCACCGGCGCAGGCGGCGCACCTGCGAGAGGCGGCTGGGCGGGTAGCAGGCGCGCGGCCGGGCACTGGCCTCCGCTGGCGAGGCGCCCGAGAGGCGCGGGCCCAGGGCCTCCACGTCGGGGGCCGGCGCGCTGCCCTCCTGCGGCCCCTTCTCCTCCAGCCGCCAGGGCGCGGGCAGCTCCACCCGGGGCAGCGGCACCAGCAGCGTGAGGGCCGCGAGCAGGATGGCCAGGGCGCCCACGTTGCGCCAGCCCGGGTCGCCCGCGGCCTCGGTCCAGATCATGCCCAGCAGCGACGAGCAC
>JBJTIJ010000103.1:0-3789 GCA_046094945.1 Planctomycetia bacterium
GGGCATGCGTGGGCGGGAGGTGGGGGCGCGTATGTAAGCAGGACCTGCCACGCATGGCAATGGGACCGCTGCGGTCCGCTTGTGAAGGGTGCCGGCAGGGCCGGAGCATGCGCCCGGTGCGGCCCCGGGCTTGCTATCGTGGGGCACATGAATGAGCGTTCATCCAAGCCGCGCGTGCTGCTGGTCGACGACGAGGAGTCGTTGCGCGTCTCGGTGGCCAAGGGGCTCGGGCGCCTGGGCTTCGACACGGTGGCCGTGGCCACGGGCAAGGAGGGCGTCGAGCGCTTCGGCACGGGCGGCTTCGACGCCGTGCTCACCGACGTGCGCCTGCCGGACCTCTCGGGGCTGGACGTGGTGGCCGTGCTCACGCAGGTGGACGCGCAGGTGCCGGTCGTCGTGATGAGCGGCTACGGCACGCTGGAGACGGCGCTGGAGGCCATGCGCCGCGGGGCCAAGGATTTCGTCACCAAGCCCCTGCGCGTGGAGGATGTGGGCCGCGTGCTCTCGCGCGCCATCCAGGAGCGGCGGCTGGCCGACGAGAACCGCCGCCTGCGCGCGCTGGTCGAGCGCCGCTTCGCGCCCGGCGAGTACACGCAGGTGGAGGCCGAGCTGGCCTCGCGCGGCGGCGGGGGCAACGGCAACGGCAACGGCAGCGGCCCGGGCGCTGGCGTGGCGGGTGCGGCGGCCGTGGCCGGCAGCGCGCCCGCAGCGGGCCCGGCGGGCAGTGCCCCGGCGGGTGCGCGCGGCGAGTCGCCCCTGCCCCTGCGCGAGGCGCAGCGGCGCTTCGAGGTGGGCTACGTGGGCGAGCTGCTGGCGATCACGGGTGGCAACGTGGCCGCGGCCTCGCGCCTGGCCGGCATCAGCCGGCCCAACTTCCACAAGAAGCTGCGCACGCTGGGCGTGGACCCGGCCGCCTACAAGCAGGCCGCACGGCGCGGGCGCCAGCCCGGCGCCTGAGCCCCTGCGCGTAGCATCGGGGCCGCAGGCGGCGGGCCCCTGAGGCCCCGCGCTGCGGGAGGCGTCATGCGCTCGACGACGATCGTGCTGCTGGGGCTGGTGCTGGGGGCCGTGGGCTTGGGCGTGTGGGTGCTGCTGCCGGCGGGCACCGACGTGGTCCTCTACTGCTCGGTGGACCAGGACCACAGCCAGGGCCTGGTGGAGCAGTTCCGCGAGCAGACGGGCCTGCGCGTCGACTTCCAGGGCGACGTGGAGCGCGACAAGAGCGTGGGCCTGGCGCGCCGGCTCTCCGAGGAGCGCACCCACCCGCGCTGCGACGTGTTCTGGGCCAACGAGGCCATGAACACGGCCTGGCTGGCCGACGCCGGCGCCTTCGACCCGCTGCCGCAGGAGGTGCTCGAGCTGTTCCCGCCGGCCTGGCGCGACCCGCGCGGGCTGTGGGTGGGCTTCGGGCTGCGCGCGCGCGTGCTGCTGGTGAACACCGAGCTGCTGCCCGACAAGGCCGACTGGCCGCGGCGCGTGGCCGACCTGCTCGACCCGCGCTACGGCCAGCGCGGGCTGGCCACGGCGATCGCGCGGCCGCTGGCGGGCACCACCTACACGCACGCGGTGGCGCTGCTCACGCGCGACGAGGCCGGGGCGCGCGCCTTCCTCGAGGGGCTGGCCGCCGCCGCGGCCGCCGGGCACGTGCGCATCACCACCGGCAACGGCCCGGCCATGCAGCTGGCCGCGGAGTCCAGCAACCGCGTGGCCTTCTGCCTCACCGACACCGACGACGCCTGGGACGCCAAGCGCAAGGGCCGTCCGGTGGAGATCATCTACCCCGACCAGGGCGCGGGCGAGTGGGGCACGATGGTGATCCCCAACACGCTGGCGTGGGTGCGCGGCCGGCCGCACCCCGAGGCCGCCGGCCGCCTGCTCGGCTGGCTGGCCGCGCCGCGGCTGGAGGAGCAGCTCGCCGCCGGTCCCAGCGCCCAGATGCCCGTGCGCGCCGGCGTGCCCGTGCCCGCCGACGGGCACGTCAAGCGCCCGGGCACCGACTTCCGCGTGGCCGAGGTGGACTGGGCGCAGCTGGCCCGCAACCGCGACCGCTGGCTGGACCTGCTCACGCGCGTCATCCAGCCTGCGCGCTGAGGCGCGCGTCGCCTGCGCCGCCCCGGCCGCGCTTGACACCTGCGCCGGGCGCCCGCACCCTCGCCACTGGCCGTCGCGCGCCCCCATCGTCCAGCCTGGTCCAGGACACCGGCCTTTCAAGCCGGTAACGCGGGTTCAAATCCCGCTGGGGGTACTCCCTGCACCCTCCAGCCAGGCCCGGGCCGCCTCGAGGTCGGCGGGCGTGTTGACGTTGTGAAGGTGGCGCAGCTGCGGGTCGACGGCGCGCAGGTCGGCCTCGGGCACCGGCACGGCCGCCACGGCCTCCAGCAGGTCCAGCGGGCGCCGGCGGCCCTCGGCCAGCAGGCGCTCGGCCGTGCCCAGCACCTCGCGCCGCAGCACGCAGGCCATGGGCTGCAGCAGGCCGCCCGCCAGCGCCACGGCCGCCGGGGCGCTGCCCAGCCGTGCCAGCAGCAGCTCGAGCACCGCCGGCACCAGCAGCGGCGTGTCGCAGGCACTCACCAGCACCACGTCGTGGCGGGCGGCGCGCAGGCCCTCCACGAGCCCGGCCAGCGGGCCCTCGCCGGGCCTGCGGTCGTGCAGCACGCGCACGGCGGGGGGCAGCGGCGGCAGCACCTGCCCCGGGCGGGCCACCACGCTCAGGTCGCCGGCCAAGGGCGCGAGCGCCTCCAGCACGTGGCCCAGCAGCGTGCCGCGGCCCAGCGGCAGGCTGGCCTTGTCGCGCCCCATGCGTGCGCTGGCGCCCCCGGCGAGCACCACGGCCGTGCGGGGGGGCAGGGGCGCCATGCCCACAGGCTAGCGCACACGCGGGCGCAGGCCGCGGCGGGCGGGCTGGCGCATGCTCGCGGCCGGTTTCGCGTGCGCGGGGCCCGGGGAGCGCCTACGGTGAGGACATGGCGCCCCGCCTCGCCTGGCCCCGCATGACGCGCACGCGCTGGATCCTGCTGGCCGTGGCCGGCCTGCTGGCCGTGGGCGGCTGGCTGGGCTGGTACATCGACTCGCGCTGGCCCTGGTACCACTTCGCCACCGTGGTGCCCGGCGGCCTCTACCGCTCCGGGCAGCCGGCGCCGGGCAACGTGGCGCTGGCGCGCGAGCGCTACGGCGTGAAGACCATCGTGAACCTGCGTGCCGAGCGCACGCCCGAGCTGGAGGCCGAGCGCGAGGCCTGCCGCCAGCAGGGCATCGAGTTCGTGGACGTGCCCATCCGCGAGGGCCAGCCGCCCACGGGGGAGCAGGCCGCGCAGCTGCTGGCGCTCTACGAGGACCCGGCGCGGCGCCCGCTGCTGTTCCACTGCCAGTACGGCAGCATCCGCTCGGCGGGCGTCGAGGCCCTCTACCGCGTGGAGGCGCTGGGCGAGAGCGCCGAGCAGGCGCTGGACCGCGTGCGCACCTTCGGCCACGACCTCGAGCGCAAGTACCCGCAGATCCCGGCCTGGGTGCGGGCCTACGTGCCGCGGCGCGCGCGACCCGCGGCACCGGCCGTTCCCGCGCCGGCCCAGCCTGTGCCCGCGCCGGCCGTGCCCGCCGCGCGCTAGGGCCGGGGCTCAGCGCCGCCGGCGCGGCCGCGGGCGCTGCAAGATGGGCGAGACGGGCGTGGCCGGCGGGCCGTCGCCGCGCCGGTCATCGCCACCGCGGCCTTCGCCGCGCGGCCCGGCCGGGCGCGGCCCCCCGCCGCCGCCCCCCCCCGGCCCCCCCCCGGGCCGCCCCCCCGGTCCGCCC
>JBJTIJ010000104.1:0-6133 GCA_046094945.1 Planctomycetia bacterium
GCCTGGCGCACGCCGTCGTCGCGCTCGAAGCACTCGCGGTTGCAGCCCCGGTCGCTGCACAGGGCCAGCTCGACGTCCCGCACCAGGCCGGGCTGGAGCAAGGTGCGGTTCTCGCCCACGAGGCGCCCGCGCAGCCACGGGTCGCCCGGGTCGTAGCCCGAGCGGTCCACGCCCTGGTCGAGCAGCAGGCCCCAGCCCTGCAGGCGGCCGCGCGAGGCCCCGCGCTCCCATGCCAGGTCCAGCCCGCCCGCCGGCCCGCGCTTGGTGTAGCCGCCCACGTCGGCCACCCAGCCCAGCCACGGGTCGTCCACGGGCCCGAGGTTGCCGCCCACGCCCACGAAGGCGTAGGCGCCCAGGCTCGAGCGGTTGCCCACGTCGGCCCGCTCCAGGGGGAACGGCAGGGCGTCCTTGGCCGAGCTGCCGAACGAGGCATAGGGCAGCGTGCCCAGCGGCAGCCGCTCGCCGCGCAGCGCGATGCGCTCGGCACGGAAGCGCTGCGTGGCCGAGCCATGGAAGCCCATCAGGCTCTCGCGTCCCTCGCCCAGGTCGTCGGCGCCCGCCTGCTGCAGCTGCTCCACGGTCAGGCGCTGCACGCGCAGCTCGATGCGGTCATCGCTGCGGCTGGTGGCCAGCTGCGCCTGGTCGAACACGAGCAGCCCCTTGGCCACGAGGCGCCCGCGCCGCGCGCGCACGTCCACGGGCAGGCCGCCCTCCGGCAGTCCCTTGCCCGCCACCCGGCCGCCGAAGGAGGCCTCCACCAGCAGGCCGCGGCCCGTGCGTGGCTCGAGGTAGAAGGCCTCGGCACGCAGGGCCAGCGTGCCGTACATGACCTCCACGTCGCCCTCGGCGTAGATGCCCAGCACGGCGTCCTCGAAGAGCTGCGCCAGCGGACGGCCCGGCATGGCGGCCTGCTCGCCCGGCGTGCCCTCGCCCGGCGACGGCGCGCCGGGGAGGCTCAGGCCGGAGAAGCCGGGCAGCGCGCGCTCGTCCACCCACACCGCGAAGGTGGTGCCCTTGATGGAGAGCGCCTCCACCTGCCGGCCGTCGGCCCGCCGGTGCGCCGCGCCCAGCAGGCGCGGGTTGCCCACCATGAGGTAGAGGGCGCTGCCGTCGCCCTGCGGCTCGCGCGTGAGCAGGCCGCCGGGCTGCTCCACCTCGAAGAGCAGGTCCTCGGGCCGGGGCGCCGTGGCGTCCTGCGGGCGCTGGGGCCGCTGCGGGGGCGCCACCAGCGCAGGCTGCGGCAGGCCCGCCCGGGGTGACTGCACCGGCCCGCCGCTGGCTGTGCCCAGCCCGGCCACCGGGACCGCAGCGGCCCCCGGCGCCAGCCCCGGCGCCAGCGGGTGGCCGGCCTTGAGCGTGCGCACGCGCGCGGGCGGCAGGGCGCCCGGATCGCGCGGTGGGCGCAGGTCCGCGGCGGGCCCTGCGGCGGGCACCCACGGCGCAGCACCCGCCTCGGGCACCGGGCCGGCAGGCACCTCGGGGCGGGCGGGGGCCGATGCGCGCCGCGACGCAGGCTGCACGGCCGTCGCCGCGGCCGGCCCCGGCCTGGCGCCCTGCCGGCGCACCACCGGCGGCGGCAGCGCCTCGCCGGCGGCGCACACCTCGCGCGCCCCCACCGAGGCCGCCAGCAGCAGCAGCATGCTGGCTGCGGCGAGGCGCCGGCACGGGACGCGGGAGGCTGTCACGCGGGCGCGCGGCTCCGGGAGGCGAGGGCAGGCAGGCGCAGCGGCCCGCCGCAGCATCCTACGGGGCAGCCTGCCGCGGCCCCCGCCCCCGCAGGAGGCGCAGGCGCCGGGCCACCTCGCCCGCCTCCGGCAGGCCCAGCAGGGCCGTGAGCAGGAAGTAGAGCAGCCCCAGGCCAGCGCACAGCGCCAGCGTGAGCAGGGCCCCGGGCCGGGGCTGCGCCAGCAGCACGACCCAGCCCACGGCCCCCATGGCCGCGGAGGCCAGCAGCACGCGCCCCACGTAGCCCGCGCCGGGCGCGGAGGCGCTGCCGAAGCGCACGCGGCCCAGCACGCGCAGCAAGACGAAGTTCACCACCGTGCCCACCACGACGGCCAGCGCCAGCGCACGGTAGCCCTGCGTGCCGAAGGCCCCCAGCGTGCCATAGGCCACGGCAAGGTTGGCCGCGATGCCCACCAGCGAGCACAGGGCCGGCGTGCGCGTGTCGCCACGCGCCAGGAACAGCGCCACGCTGGCCTTGGTGCCGGCATAGGCCACCACGGCGCCCGCGTACCAGGCCAGCGCATCGGCCGTGAGCGCCACGCCCTCGCCCTCTGCGAAGCGCCCGTGCCCGTACACCATGCGCACCAGCGGCTCGGCCAGCACCGCCAGCCCCACGGCGGCCGGTGCGGCGAGGAACCACGAGAGCTTGAGGCCGCGGCGCACCACGTCGTCCAGGCCGCCCGACTCGCCGGCGGCGTGGCTGCGCGCACCGGCGGCCAGCACCACCGTGCCGATCGACACGCCCACGATGCCGATGGGCAGGTGCACCAGCCGGAAGGCAAACGAGAGGCCCGTGGCCCAGCCCGCACCGCGCGAGGCCATGGCGGTGGTCAGCAACAGCATGACGTTGGTGCCGGCCAGCGAGATGACCACCGGCCCCATGCGCCCGGCCACCTCGCGCAGGCGCGGGTCGCGGAACGCGAGGTCGACGCTGGGCGCGCCGCGCAGGCCCACGGAGCGCAGGGCCGGCACCTGCACCAGCACCTGCGCCAGCCCGCCCAGCACCACCAGCCCGGCCCAGGCCAGCAGGGCCTGCTCGGCCGGCCAGCCCAGCAGCAGCAGGACGCCCCCGCCCAGCACCGCCACCACGTTGAAGGCCGCCGGCGCCAGCGCAGGCAGGAAGTAGCGCCGGTGCGTGTTGAGCACCCCCATGGCCACCGCCGCCAGCGCCGCCAGCGCCAGGAACGGGAACATGATGCGCGTGAGGGCCACCGTGAGCGGGCGCTGCGCATCCGGCGCGTCGCTGGCCACCACGTCCACGATGACGGGCGCGAAGGCGATGCCCAGCAGCACCAGCAGGCCCGTGACCGCCGCCAGCGTGCCCAGCATGCGGCGCGCCAGCACGAAGGCCTCGGCGTCGCCCTGCTCCTTGCGCACGCGCGCGAAGACGGGCACGAAGGCCGAGGAGAGCGCCCCCTCGGCGAAGAACTCGCGCAGCAGGTTGGGGATGCGGAAGGCGAAGACGAAGGCGTCGCTCAGGGGGCTGAGGCCGCAGAGGGCCGCGCTCCCCGTCTCGCGCAGCAGGCCCGTGACGCGGGAGACCAGCGTGGCGGCCGAGACGCGCCCGGCCGCGCCGGCCACGCCCTCGCGGGCGGCGGGCGCACCCGGCGGGGGCGGGAGGGCAGCAGGAGGAGGCGGGCCGCTCAGGCGCCGGCTCCCGCGGGGCCCGCGCTAGCGGCGCAGCTTCGGGTCGAGCGCATCGCGGATGCCATCGCCCACGAGGTTGAGGGCCGTGACGGTGATGAAGATGGCCACCGAGGGCGGCACGATCAGGTGCCAGTAGCCCGCGTCGCGCCCGTTGTCCAGGATGCGGCCCCAGGAGGGCACGGTGATGTCGCCCAGCCCGATGAAGGCCAGCGTGTTCTCGGCCAGGATGGCGCCCGCCACGCCGAAGGTGGCCGCCACGAGCACCGGCGCGAAGGCGTTGGGCAGCACGTGGCGGAAGATGATGCGGCCGTGCGAGAGGCCCATGGCGCGCGCGGCCGTCACGTAGTCCAGCGAGCGCTCGCGCAGGAACTGGCCGCGCACGAGGCGGCACACGCCCGTCCAGGACACGATGCCGATGGCCAGCATGATGATGAAGATCGAGCGCTGCTCGGCCGGCGTCATGGCCACGATCATCATGATCAGGAACAGGCTGGGCACGCAGATCATGATCTCGACCAGGCGCATGATCACGAGGTCGGTGCGGCGGCCGAAGTAGCCCGCCAGCGCGCCCAGGATGGTGCCGATGGACACGTAGATGCTCACGGCCACGATGCCGATGGTGAGCGAGATGCGCGTGCCGTAGAGCACGCGCGCGAACACGTCGCGGCCCTGCAGGTCGGTGCCCAGCGGGTGGTCGGCGCGCTCGGTGAAGGCGGGGATGAACTGCTCCTCGCGGCCGCCGCGCTGGTCGCCGTGGCCGTAGGGCACCACGGCATGCACGGCCCGCCACGCGCCCTGGGCGCGGCCGCGGGCGGCCTCGTCGAGCTGGTCGGCCGCGCGCGCCAGCGCGCTGGCCGCGTCGGCCGGGTCGCTGGCCTCCTGCTCGCTCCTGCCCTGCGTCCACGCCCGCACGCGCGCCGCCAGCGCGCGCAGCGCCTGCGGCTCGCGCGCCACGGCCTCGCCGCGGCCCGGCAGGTCGCTGGACGGCGAGGCCGCCAGCGTGCGCTGCGCCCAGTCGATGGCGTAGCCGGCCAGCGCCTCGCGCCGGGCAGGGTCGCGCGCGAAGTCCTCGTAGGGCAGGCTGCGCACCACCGGGCCCCAGCCCAGCGCCTGCAGGAAGGCCAGCAGGCCCGCGGCCGCGGCGTACGTGCGCAGCCAGGGCTGGGCCTTGCGGCCGCGCACGAGGCGCACGCCCAGCCAGGCCAGCCCGCCCAGCACGCTGGAGAGCAGCAAGCTGTTGAAGAAGCGGTCGACGCCGTGTTCCCATGTGATCACGTCGAAGAGCCGCTCCAGCCACGGGCTGCGCAGCCCCTCGCCGGGCGCCTGCCACAGCAGCGGCACGTCGCAGGCCAGCAGCGGGGCGGCCACGGCGATCACCACCAGCGCCAGCGAGACGCGCAGCCCCCCCACCGCCGGGCGGTTGCGCCGGAAGGTGCGGCGCACGATGGCCCACTGGCTCTGGGCGGGCGCGGCGGCAGCCGGGGCCGGGGCCGGGTCGGGTGCGGCTGCGCTCATGCGTACGAGATCCGCGGGTCCATCACGGCGTAGAGCAGGTCCGTGATGAGCATGCCCACCAGCGTGAGGGCCGCCACGGCCAGCTCCACGCCCATGATGACGTTGTAGTCCTTCTGGTAGATCGAGTTCAGCAGCAGGCGGCCGAAGCCGTCGATGTTGAAGATGTACTCGATCACCACGCTGCCGCCCAGCAGCACGGGCAGGGCCGTGCCCAGCAGCGTGACCACCGGCATCATGCCGTTGCGCACGGCATGGCGCCACACCACCTGCCGCTCGGGCAAGCCCTTGGCGCGCGCGGTGCGCACGTAGTCGCTCTTGAGCACCTCGAGCATGCCGCTGCGCGCCTGGCGCGAGATGTAGGCCAGGCCCCCGTACGTGTAGCACACGATGGGCAGCGTGATGTGCCAGAGGATGTCCTTGAGCTCCTGCCAGGTGGTCATGGCCTGCGTGGCGGCCGCCCCCGAGTCGAAGTTGGACACCGGGAACCACTTGAGCTCCATGGCCAGGATGCGCTGCAGCACCGTGGCCGTGGCGAACACCGGGATGCTGTAGAGCAGGAACAGCCCCACGCCGATGCCGTGGTCGAGCGGCTTGCCGTGGTTCGTGGCCGACACCACGCCCAGCAGCACGGCCAGCACCCAGGCGATGAGGAACGAGGGCACGGCCAGCGAGAGCGAGTACTTCAGGCGCGCGGTGATCATCTCGCCCACCGGCTTGCGCTCGATGCTCGACAGGCCCAGGTCGCCGCGCAGCAGGTTGCCCCAGTAGTGGCCGAACTGCGTGTCCGTCAGGCCCCGGCCCACGCGCGCCCAGAAGCCGAGGTCCCACTGGGCGCGCTGCTCGGCATGCCACGCCTGCCAGCGCTGCACCACGGGCCCGCGCGCTGCCGCCGGCGCGCCGGCGGCCCACTGCATGTCCGCCGCCTTGAGGCGCTCGTTCTCGCGCAGGCGCTGCCTGTCGCGCGCCTGCTCCTCCTCGCTGGGCGTGATGCCGGCCGCGTAGATGGTGCGTGGCCACAGCGCGCAGTAGCGCAGCCAGCCCAGCACGGCCGACTGCACCTCGCCCTCGGTGCGGCCCAGCAGCCCCACCAGCGAGGGCACGGCGTAGCGGCCCCAGTCGGTCAGGCTCTCTCGCGCGCGCCGGAAGGCCTCGATGCCGCTGCCCGCGACGCCGGCACGCACCGTCTCGACGGCCGCCACGCAGGCCATGACCACCTGGCAGGAGCTCAAGGACATCCTCTGGCACA
>JBJTIJ010000105.1:0-10727 GCA_046094945.1 Planctomycetia bacterium
GCGCGTGCGCGTCCAGCGCCAGCGCGGCCATGAGGCCCAGCGCGAGGGCGAGCAGCAGCAGCGGGGCCGGGCGACGGGTCATGCCGGCAGTCTAGCGGGACCCAAGCCCCGGGCCAGCGCCCGCCGGCGGCGGGGCCGGGGCCGGCCCCTAGCTCAGGAAGCCGCCCCGGGCAGCACGCCGGCCAGCGCGCCGGGCAGCGTGCCGGCCACCACCTCCAGCACGGGGCCCTCGCGGCCCAGCTGCAGCGTGTGGCTGCGCGCGCGCAGGTCGGTGACCAGCAGGCGCTCCACGCGCAGGCCGTCCACCCACGTGCCGTTGCGCGAGAGGTTCTCCACCTCCAGCAGGTCGGGCGCGAGGTACGAGATGCGGCAGTGGCGCCGGCTCACCGCGGCGAAGGCGGGCTCCAGCCGCAGGCGCGCGCGGGCGGCCTCGTCGGCCTGCAGGTAGGGCAGCGTGCGCTTGAGCGACCACGTGCACGACTTGCTGCGGCCCAGCAGCGCGCGCGCGCCCAGCGCCACCTGCACCGTCTCGCCCTGCAGCCGGCTGTCGCGCGCGCGCACCAGCACCACGCTGCTGCTCGCGGGGGGATCGGCGGGCGCCACGCTCATGCACCACCTCGGGCGCGTCCGTCCCGCAGCGGGCCGGGCGCATCCCCCATCCTAGGGCCGCCTGCGCGGCGTGCCGGCGGCGCCCGACGGGCGCCTGCCTCGCGCCCGCCTGGCGCCCACCGGCTGCTCGCCTAGCGCCCGGGCACGGCGTCGGGCGGCACGGGTGCTGCCGGCGCGCCGGGGCCTGCGGGCGCGGCCTCGGCACGCGCCTTGTCGCGCTGCGCCTCCAGCCAGGCGCGGCGCACGGTGCCCGTGAGCACCAGGTTGTCGATGGCCAGCGGCGTGTAGGTGAGCAGGCGGATGGCGCCCGAGCCCTGCCGCATGGCCGGCTGGCGCTCGCTCTGCGTGCCGCGCCGCTCCCACTCGCTGCGCTCCTCGCTGGCCACCAGCCGGTCGTCCACGAACAGGCTCATGCGCCGCCACTCGCGCACCACCTTCACGCGCAGGCTGGCCGCGCCCAGCGGGCCGGGCGGCGCGAAGGCGAACAGGTCGCCGGAGAGCACGCGCACGGGCGGCTCGGAGGGCAGGCTGGGCCCGCGCCCCCCTTCCGGCCAGGCGCTGCTGCCGTCGGGCCGGCGCCACGCGGGCGGGTCGCCGAAGTCCAGCCCGTCGTGGAAGGCCACGCCGCGCCCGCGCCCGAAGGGGTCCACCGCGGGCAGGCGCTTCTCGCCCGCGAGCAGCGGCGCGCCGGGCGCCACGCGCGCGGCGGGCATCCAGCGCGGGTCCAGGCTCAGCACCGCCACCTTGGCCCCGTCGATGTCCACGGCCAGGAAGGCCGGCTCGGGGGCCGCGAAGGCCTCGAACTCCACCGTGATGGGCTCGGCGGGGTCGAAGATCGAGGGCCACACCAGCGGCAGGTCGCGCGCCGGCGCGTCGAAGCCGCGCAGCAGGTGCAGGCGCTGCTGCGGGCGCGTGGGGTCGGGCGTGAGCGCCGGGCCCACGACCGGCTCCAGCACCGCCTGCCCCGCGGCCCAGTGCTGCGGCCCCAGCTGCAGGTCGCTGTCGAAGTCGTAGGCCACCTCCCAGCGGTCGGCGCCCAGGCTGCGCGCGCGCACGCCGGGCAGCACGCGCTCGACGCTGCCGGCCTCGATCTGCCCGTCGATGGCCTTGCGCAGCTCGCGGATCGCCGCAGCGTTCTCGCGCACGTAGCGCGTGGCGCGCAGCTGCGCGTCCTCCAGCAGCTGCGAGACGTAGTACCAGGCCGACGAGAGCTTGCGCTGGCTGGCGTAGACGCGCGCGTTCTCGTGGTAGCCGGCGGCCGTGGCCTCGGGGCTGGGCAGCGCCCGGTCGTGGGGAGCGCGCAGCGCGCGCACGCGCGCCACCACCAGCGGCGGCGCCGCCGCCGCCGGCAGGGCCGGCCGCGCCGCCACGCTGGGGGGCAGCGCCCGGTCGGGGGCATCGCGCCGCGCGCGCACGCGCGCCACCAGCCGCGGCGGCGCCGCCGCCTCCTGCAGGGCCGCCAGCGCCGCATCGCTGGCCTCCAGCGCCGCCAGCAGGTCGCCCGCCAGCGGCTCGCCCCCCGGCCCCAGCAGCGCCACCGCGCCCAGCGCCAGCGCCAGGCGGTCGCCGGGGGCGCTCGGGCCCTGCCGGGCCAGGTCCACCACCTGCGCCGGCTCCAGCTCGTGCAGGGCCACGCGCCGCGCCTCGCGCGGCGTGCCGCCCCCCTGCAGCACCTCGAAGGCAAGGCCCGGCACGTCCACCGCGAGCAGCGCCCAGCCGCGCTCCACGCTGCCGCCGGCGCGCAGCCGCGGCACGAGGCGCTTGCGCGCGCCCTGCAGGGCCGCCAAGGCCTCCATGGCGCGCTGCTGCAGGCGCTCGGCCGGGCCCAGCAGCGCCTCCAGCACCTGCACCTCGCCCAGCCGCGGGCCCAGCGCGCGCGCCGTGGCCTCGTCGGGCCGCACGGCCGCGGCCAGCGCCGCCAGCGTGCTGCCGTCCAGCCGCGCCAGCGCCGCCAGCACGCTGTCGAGCACGGCGTCCAGCGCGGCCTGCTGCAGCGCGCCGGCACTGAGCAGCTCGGCGCGCACCTGCTCGCGGGCCAGGGCGGCACGCGCCTGCAGCGCAGGCGCCCCCAGCCGTGCCAGGCGCGACTCCAGCGCGGCCAGCGCCTGCTCGGCCGCAGCCAGCTGGCCCTCGCGCGCCAGCGCGGCGGCCTCGGCCAGCGCCTGCTCGGCCCAGGCCTGCACCTGCGCCTGCACGCGCGCCGCCAGCATGTCCATGCGCAGGCGCACCAGCCCGCGCTCGCCCAGCAGCAGGGCGCCGCCGGTCCACTCCAGCAGCTCGCCCGACCAGGCCTGCGCCACGCGCGCCTCCAGCTCGCGCTGCGCGGCCGGCAGGTCCTCGGCCAGCAGGCGCCCCGCGCCCTCGCCGCGCACCCGCACCTCCAGCGAGCCGGCCTCGAAGGCGGCCTCGTGCGCCAGCACGGCGGCCTCCACGGCGCGGGCCTGCGCGTGCAGGCGCACGGCACGCGCGATGCCCTCGCGCACGTCGCGCTCCTCGATGAAGCCGCGCTGGGCCGCCTGCTCGAAGCCTGCCCAGTGCTGCACCCACGCCCCCAGCGTGGCCGGGCGCACCTCGCGCGCCGCGCGCTCGAGCGCCTGCCAGGCCTCGCTGCTGGCCAGCCGCAGGGCCATGCGCTGGTCGTCCAGCTCGGCCGCCACCGGGTTGGCCTGCCCCGCCGGCACCACCTCGCGCGCGAAGCCCTCGACGCGCGCGTAGGCCGCGCGCCAGTTGCCCGCCCCCACCAGCGCGGCCACCACCGGGCCACCGTCGGCCGGCGGCGCCTCGCCAGGGCCGCCCAGCAGCGCGTACCAGCGGTCCTGGCAGGCAGCCAGCACGGCCAGCTCGCGCTCGGCCTCGCGCAGCCGCGCCACGGGCGCGCTGGCCACGTCGCCCACCTCGGCCAGCAGGGCGCGCGCCCGCGCCAGCCTCGCCTCCACGCTGGCGCGCGTGTCCTCCCGGCCCCAGGCCAGCGCGGGCAGCAGCGCCTCGGCCGACGCCTCGGCCCGCAGGCGCCGCTCGCCGGCGGCGTGCTGCTCCTGCCAGGCCAGGCCGCCCAGCACCAGCGCCACGCTGGCCGCCAGGCCCACGGCACCGCGCACGGCCCAGCGCCGCACGCGCTGGCGCACGAGGTAGGCCTCCCAGTTGCCGCGGAAGCCCTCGGGCACGATGCTGCGGCCCGCGAGGATGGCGTCGATGGCTGCCACGGCCTGCGCAGGCACCTGGTAGCGCAGGCTGGGGTCCTTGAGCATCATGCGCTCGATGAGGTAGGCCGTCTCGGCGCTCACCGCCGGGTTGAGCACGCGCGGCGGCGTGGGCGTCTCGTAGAGCACCTTGGCGATCACCTCGGCCAGCGTGGTGCCCTCGAAGGGCGGCTTGCCCGTCACCAGCGCGTAGAGCGTGGCGCCCAGGCTGTAGATGTCGCTGCGCGTGTCGGCCTTGCGCGGGTCCTGCGCCTGCTCGGGCGAGATGTACTGCGGCGTGCCCACCGTGGCGCCCTGCTGCGTGATGCCGGTGTCCACCGGGCCCTTGGCCAGGCCCAGGTCCATGAGCTTGGGCTCGCCCTGGCGCGTGAGCAGCACGTTGCCCGGCTTGACGTCGCGGTGCACCACGCCCATGCGGCGCGCCTTCTCCAGCGCATCGGCCAGCGCGCGCGTGATGCGCAGCGCCTCCAGCTCGGGCAGCGGGCCGCTGCGCGCCAGCCGGTCGCGCAGCGACTCGCCCTCCACGTACTCGGTGACGATGTAGGGGAAGCCGTGGCTCTCGCCCGCGTCCAGCGCGCGCACGATGTGCGGGTGGTCGAGGCTGGCCAGCAGGCGCGCCTCGGCCTTGAGGCGTGCCACCTGCGTGCTGTCGGTGGCCAGGTCCTGGTGCAGCACCTTGATGGCCACCACGCGCTGCAGGCCCAGGTGCAGGGCCTTGTAGACGGTGCCCATGGCGCCGCGGCCCACCTTCTCCAGCAGCCGGTAGCCCTCGATGCCCGCGCTGGCGCCCGTGGGGTCGATGCGCGCGCGCACGCGCGCCGCCTGCTCCTCGCTGATCCAGCCGCGCTTGCGCAGGATGCCCTCGACGCGCTCCTGCAGGCCGTGCTCGCGCGCCAGCAGGGCCTGCAGGCGGAAGGCCTCCTCCACCTGTGCCTCGCTGGCGTAGCCCAAGGCCTGCGCCTGCTGCGCGAACAGGAAGTCGTCGCTGCTGGAGCTCACCGCGGCCCCCGGTCCAGCACCTTGGCCGGGTCGTCGTAGACGAGGCGCGGCGGCGGGCGGCGCCCGCGCTCCTCCAGCAGGTCGATGCGCCGGAAGTAGGGCCAGGCCTCCAGGAAGCGCTGCACGAAGCGCCGCGCCGTGCCGTCCTTGTCGCGCTCCTTGCCGTTGTCGCGCCCGGTGAGCGGCTTGAGGCCGGCGAGGTCGAAGATGCCCACGAACACCATCGTGTTGGCCCGGGCCACGGCCATGGACGGCAGGTCGTGGGCCAGCAGCCCGTAGGTGCAGGGCGCGGCCGCCTCCAGCTCGGCCAGCACGGCGGCCGGCAGGCGCGTGGCCGGGCCGGCGGCCAGCGCCGGGCCATGCGCCGCCAGCGCGCGCTCCAGCACGGGCAGCAGCGCCGCCTCGCGGTGCAGGCCGCGGCGCGCCGCCTGCTCGAGCAGGGCCACGGCGCGCGCGCGCGCGGCCGGGTCGGCCAGCGTGCCGTCGCACAGGCCGCGGCACAGGCCCAGCACCGCGTGCCAGCGCGGGTCCCAGTCGCGCGCCTGCCGCGGCGTGAGGCCGCCGTTGGAGAGCCACGGCTCGCAGGCCTCCACGCCGGCCAGCGTGCCGGCGTGCGGCGCGCGCAGCAGGAACGAGGCCAGCACGGCCGGGTGCAGCGCGCGCACGTTGTCGCGCAGCTGCGCCAGCGCGCGCGCCCGGGCGGCCGGGTCGTCGCAGGCCACCAGCGCCTGCGCCGCCGCCACGGCCACCTGCCCGGCCACGTCGGGCGCCACGGCCTGCGTGAGCAGCTCGTCCCACAGCGCGCCATCGCGTGCCCGCCAGGCCAGGCAGCCGCGCGCGAAGGCGGCCTCGGCCGTGTCTTCCTTGCCCGTGCTCACCGTCGAGGAGGCCAGCGCCCGCAGCAGCCGGCCGGGCCCGTCCACCCACGCCGGCGGGTGGTCGCAGGTCACCTGCAGCGCCGCGCCCAGCGCCGCCGCCGCGCGCACGAGGCGCTCGCCGTCGGCCAGCCCCTCCACGAACAGGTCCTGGTCGTAGGCGCCGCCCACGGCCAGGAAGCCGCGCGAGAGCAGCACGGCCATGCGCGGGCCCACGGCCGCATCCGCCACCGGGCCCTCCTGCCGCAGCAGCGAGGCCGCCTTGGGACCGCCCGTCTTGGCCAGCGCGAAGGCCGCCGCGCAGCGCACGGGCCAGCTCTGGTCGCGCAGGCCGCCGCGCAGCAGGTCGAGCGTCTCGCCCTCCAGCAGCCGGCGCGCCTCGGCCACCGCGTCGTGCGCCAGCAGCGGGTCGGGGCGGCGGCGCGCAAGGCCCACGCCCTCGGGCCCGGCGAAGGTGCCCAGCGCCAGCATGGCCGAGAGGCGCCGCCACTCCTCCACGGCGCGCGCCGTGCCCAGCAGCGGCCGCACCAGCGGCGCCAGCTCGCCGGCCGGCCCCAGGTGCATGCGCAGCGCGGCGGCCGTCAGCGCCGCGTTCTGCGTGCCCGGCTCGTTGGTGCCCTGCGCCAGCTCGCGCGCCAGGCGCGGCACGCTCCACACGCCGTAGCGGCGCACCATGCGCTCGCGCGACTCGACCACCAGGTTGAGGTCGGCGAAGGTGTTCTCCACCATGCGGTCGAGCTCGGCGGCCGCCGTCTCGTCGGGCTCGCGGAAGAACACGACGGGCGGCACGGGCTGCTGCAGCTCGTCGGCCGCGAGGGCGCGCGCACCCGCCGCCCCCAGGGGCCCCAGCGTCGCCAGCGCGCAGAGGGCCCCCAGGCGCACGGCCCCCAGCAGCGCGGCCCCCAGCAGCACAGCCCGCCGCAGGCCGGCCGGCCACCGGCCACGGGCCCGCAGGAGGACGGGAGGGTGCCGTGCCACGCTCCCGATGCTACCCGTCCGCCCCAGCCCTTGCTGCGGCGCGGGCGCTGCCCGGCCGGTGCGGCCCGTCCGGCGTGCCCGTGCCGGTGCAGCGTGGCCCGTGCGCAACAGCCCGCCGCGGCAGCCGGCCGCCGGCTCAGCGCTCGGGGAAGCCCGCCCCCACCCAGGCGCGCCAGTCGGCGTCGAGCTGGCGGAAGTCCTTGCCCGTGAGCTTGCGCAGCAGCTCCTCCTCGGGCACGTCGCGCTCGGCCTTGACCGCGTCCACGAGCGCCTTGAGGCCCGCCCCGTCCCGGCCGGCGAGGAACTCGCACACGCTCCAGGCCTTCACCAGCTCGGGATAGCCCAGCCCCTCCATGGGCAGGCCGGCCAGCCGCTTGAGCGGCGGGTCGGTGCCGGCGCCCACGGCCTGCTTGAGCGCCTCCTTCCAGCGCGCGCTGTCCGCCCACGGCGGCGCGGTGTCGGTGCCGCCCTGGTTGGTGCCGCCGCCGCGGCCCAGCGTGAAGGTGAGGCTGTAGCCGATGGAGCGCATCTCCAGCAGGTAGGCGAAGCCCTCGCGCAGCCACGGCGACACGAAGCGGAAGTTGAAGCGGTAGCGCGTCAGCAGCACCAGCGCCGCGTTGTGCACCACGTTGCTGACCACGGTGCGGTCGATGTTGGGGAACTGGTAGACGGCCACGGTCGGGTCGGGATCGGCCCACCAGAAGCAGGGCTGCCGCTGCACCGAGCGCGACCAGCCCGGCGCCACCGCCTCGGCCTTGACGCGCTCGCCGAACCACTCGGCCACGCGCGCATAGGCCGGCGCCTTCGTCACCAGCACGACGCGCACGCGCCCGTCGAGCCCCTCGGAGAGGTCGCCGGGCTGCGGGCGCAGCACGCGCCGCAGCACGCCGTAGGCCGACTCCAGCCCCGTGCCGGCCTGCTCGGCCAGCGGCCGCGGCACCTCGTGGGCCACGTCGAAGTGCGGCGTCCACAGCGGCTGCAGCGACACGCGCGCGCCGTCGGCCGCCTCCTTGGCCCACGCGGCGCCCTCCTTCTCGCCCAGCCGCACCCAGGCGCCCTCCACCTGCACCTCGCCACGCCGGCGGTGCCACTCCTCCTCGCTCACCCAGTCCTCGCCGTCCTTGCGCAGGCCCCGCTCGAGGGCGGCCTGCTCCTCGGGCGTCACCCAGCGGCCCTCGTGCAGCACCAGGCCCTTGGCACGCATGGCGGCCGCCTCGGCCTCGGCCTGGTGCGCGGCCTTCTCCTCCGGGCTCATCCAGCGCCCATCCACCTTCTCGTGGCCCAGCGCCTTGCGCGCCTTGGCGTCGTCGGGCCGCGCCGCGACGATGCGCTCGAGGATGGCGCGCAGCTCGTCCTTGAAGCCCGCCTGCCGCGCCCAGCCGTGCAGTTCCCACAGGCGCGCCACGTCGCTGCCTGCGGCCTCGCTGCGGTAGGCCAGCTGGTCGCGCAGCGGCGGGGCGGCCTTGTCCACGGCCTTCACCTGCGCGCGCGGCACGCGCTGCACGCCCGCGAAGGTGGTCTCGATCACCACCTCCGCCTCCGTCTCCTCCGTCACGCGCCCCTCGAGCACCTTGCCGTCCGTGCGCGTCACCGTGTGGGCACGCGCAGGCAGCGCCGGGCCCAGCAGCAGCAGCACGACCAGCAGCGGCACGGCCCAGGCGGTGCGGGCGCCCGCGGCGGCCCGCGACGGGGCGAGGCGGCGCAAGCGGCGCGGGCGACGCACGACGTGCATGGCGCGGATCATACGGCCCCCCAAGAACGCGGGCGGCGCAGCCGCAGATGCGCCGCCCGCGGCGGGGACCAGGCAGAGGCCTCGAGCGCCTAGGCGCTGCGCGGGGGGTTGCCGCCGGGGCCGTTGCTCGCGGGCGGGTTGCCCACGTTGTTGCCCTCGCGACCCGGGTTGCCGTTGCTGCTCCCGGGGTTGCCGTTGCTGTTCCCGGGGTTGCCGTTGCTGTTGCCCTCACGGCCGGGGTTGCTGCTCGACGACGTGCCGTTCACGCTCTGGGGCGGGTTGCCGCCAGGGCCGTTGCTCGCAGGCGGGTTGCCCACGTTGTTGCCCTCGCGGCCCGGGTTGCCGTTGCTGCTGCCGGGGTTGCCGTTGCTGTTGCCCTCGCGGCCGGGGTTGCCGTTCGCCGCCTGGCCGGTGACGACCACGATCGGGCCCACGCGCTCGCCGGCGTGGGGCCAGCCACCGCCGCCGATGCGGCCGCGCACGCCCGAGGCCTCGACCTCGAGGCCGCTGCCGAGCTCGACCTCGATCACCTGCCCGGGCACGGCCACGCCCTCGTAGGCCGCGGGGCCGCCGCCGATGGGGCCCACCTTCACCAGGCCCGGCAGGGGCCCGGCGTGCACCAGCTTCACCTTGCCGGGCACGAGGCCCGGGGGCGGCGCATCGGCGCGCGCCACAGCCAGCTGGGCCACGGGCAGCAGCGGCGCGCCGGCCACCAGGGCCGTGGCCGCGACGAGTCGGATCAAGCGCATGCAAAACCTCCACCACGGGGAAAGGGGACGCCCCCATCCCGGGGGCGAGACCCTGCGGCGAGCAACCCCCGGGCCGTGACGCCAGGGCGCCATCTGGTGCAGCAGCAGCACGCGCGGGGCCTGGCCGGTGTTGCGCCGGATCGACGCCCGTCGCGCGCGGTGGACGCCCCCCGCAGCGGGCCCCGTGCCACCCGGCGGCCCGGCTGCCGTGCCACCGTGCGGCCGTGCCGGGACTAGGGCCCCGGCAGCCGCAGGTCCACGCCCCGCGCCGCCGCGCGTGCCCGGCAGCGCTCGAGCACCTCGCGGCAGGTGGCGTCCACGCGCGTGCCAGCCTCGACGTGCACGTGCAGCGGCCCCGGCGCCGCCGCCTCGATGGCCGCGCCAAGGCCCTCTTCCAGCGGCGCGGCGTGCACTAGCAGCAGCGGACCGTGCACGCGCAGGCGTCCCGCGCCCGCCGGCTCCACCATGCTGGCCGCCGCGGGCGGGCGCAGCACGGCCGCCAGCGCGGCCCGCAGGCCGCCCGGCGCGCGCCACGCCAGCACGACGCACGACAGCAGCGCGCCCAGCGCCATGCCCTCGGCCACGCCCGCCAGCAGCACCGCCGCCAGCGTGCCCACGGCCGCCAGGCCCTCGAGCCAGTCGCTGGCGAAGGCGCGCGCGAAGCCGGCCAGGTCCACCAGCGAGGCCACCGCCACCAGCACAACGGCCGCCAGCGCTGCGCGCGGCACGTGCGCGAAGGCGCCCGAGAGCAGCAGCAGCGCCACGGCCAGCAGCACCGCCGTCACCACGCTGGCCCGCCCGCTGGCCGCGCCCGCCTCGTGGTTCACCCCCGAGCGCGAGAGCCCGCCCGTGACCGGGAAGCCACGCGCCAGCCCCGCGGCCGCGTTGGCCGCGCCCAGCGCCAGCAGCTCGCGCCGCGGCGCCACGTGCTCGAGCCGCCGCGCCGCCAGCGTGCGCGCGATGGAGAGCGCCTCGAGGAAGCCCACCGCCGCCACGGCCAGCGCCGTGGGCGCCAGCGCCGCCCATGCGTCCAGCCCCACGCCCGGCCAGGACAGCGTGGGCAGGCCGGCGGGCACCGCGCCCACCAGCGCCACGCCCTCGACCGCCGCACCCAGCGTGGCGCAGGCCAGCGCCGCCGCCAGCACGCCGGCCAGCGGCGCCAGCTTGCCCAGCGCACGCGCGGCGGGCGCCGGCAGGCCGGCGCGACGCGCACCGCGCTCGGCCAGCGCACGCCAGGCCACCATCAGCACGATGGTGCCCACGCCCACGGCCAGCGTGGCCAGGTGCGGGTGCAGCAGCGCCGCGGCGGCTGCCTGCACGTCGGCCAGCGGCGTGCCGCCCGCGGCCACGCGCACGCCCGCGAGGCTGGCGGCCTGGCTGGCCGCGATCACCAGCGCAGCCGCGTGCATGAAGCCGCACAGCATGGGCGCGCCCAGCAGCGCCGCCAGCCGGTCCAGCCGCAGCAGCCAGAACAGCACGTAGGCGCCCGCCACCAGCAGCGCCAGCGCCGCGGCCGCCTCGCTGGCCGCGGCCGTGCCCAGCACGGCCAGCGCCCCCACCGCGTGCGCCGTCATGAGCGAGTCGA
>JBJTIJ010000106.1:0-10453 GCA_046094945.1 Planctomycetia bacterium
GGGCCGCATGCGCATCAATGGCAAGCCGGGCGAGGAGTACTTCGTCACGGCCGACCAGCGCCGCTCGGCTGTGCAGCCGCTCAAGCTGGCGGGCGTGGATGCCAAGTACGACGTGCTCGCCCTGGTCTCGGGCGGCGGCGTTCAGGGCCAGGCCGACGCCGTGCGCCTGGCCATCTCGCGCGCGCTGGTCTCGCTGCACGCCGACATGGAGTCGGCCCTGCGTGGCGAGGGCATGCTGACGCGCGACGCGCGCCGCAAGGAGCGCAAGAAGTACGGCCAGCGCGGCGCTCGCGCCCGCTTCCAGTGCTCGAAGCGCTAGTCGCGGCGCCCCGCCGCGCGGGGCGTGCCACGGATGGCTCCCCCCGGGCCGCGTAGCATGGCGGCGGCCGCGCAGCCTGCTGCGGGCCGTGGAGCCCGTGCGTGGACCAGCCCCCCCGTCCCGTGAGCGAGCTGTGCGCGCTGGCGGCGGGCATCGAGGCGCAGGTGGCACGCGCCTTCGTGGGCGCGCCGCAGGTGGTCCGGCGCCTGCTCGTGGCGCTGGCCGCCGGCGGCCACGTGCTGCTGGAGGACGTGCCCGGCGTGGGCAAGACGCTGCTGGCCCGCGCGCTGGCCACGGCCATCGGCGGCGAGTTCCGGCGCGTGCAGTTCACCAGCGACCTGCTGCCGGGCGACATCCTGGGCACCGTGGTGCTGGAGCCGGGGCGCAGCGAGCTGGCCTTCCGGCCCGGGCCCGTGTTCACGCACGTGCTGCTGGCCGACGAGGTCAACCGCGCCTCGCCGCGCACGCAGTCGGCGCTGCTGGAGGCCATGAACGAGGGGCAGGTGACGGCCGACCGCGTCACGCACCCGCTGCCGCGTCCCTTCCTCGTGGTGGCCACCCAGAACCCGGCCGGCTTCGAGGGCACCTACCCGCTGCCCGAGAGCCAGCTGGACCGCTTCCTGCTGCGCGTGCGCGTGGGCTACCCCACGGCGCACGACGAGCGCGAGCTGCTGCGCCGGCAGCGCGAGCACGGGGCCCTGGAGGGCCTGCGTGCCGCGGCCACGCCCGCCGACGTGCTGGCCCTGCAGGCCGGCTGCCGCGCGGTGCGCACGGCCGAGCCGCTGCTCGACTACCTGGTGGCGCTGGTGCAGGCCACGCGCAGCGACGCACGCGTGGCGGTGGGCGCCAGCCCGCGCGCCGCCGTGGCCTGCATGCGCGCCGCGCAGGCCCACGCGCTGCTGGCGGGTCGCGACCATGTGCTGCCCGACGACGTCAAGGCCGTGGCCGTGCCGGTGCTGGCGCACCGGCTGGTGGCCGCGGCGGCCACGCAGGGGCTGGCCGACCCGCGCGAGGCGCTGGTCGAGGACCTGCTGGCGCGCCTGCCCGTGCCGGCCTGAGCGCCCGTCCCAGCCTGGGCGCGCGGGCCGCGGCTAGCGGTTGTCGGCCGGCGCCTCGTCCGAGCCGCCCGTGATGGACGGGTTGGGGATGGCACCCTTGGTGGCGCGCTTGAGGAACAGCAGCGAGAAGCAGGTGTCGAGCGTGTCCTGCGGCTCGAGCGTGGTGCCCGTCTTCCAGTGCCCGTCGGGGTTCTGGCGGTTGAGGATCTGCTGGCCCATCTCGCTGTACCACATGTGCTGGCCCAGGCGCTGGCGCCCGATCACGTCCATCATGCGCTCGAAGGAGTAGAGCCAGTAGATGTGGTAGATGTTCATGCGCTCCTTCTTCGGGTTGTCGAAGGAGCTCCAGTTCATCTCCAGCCACGCCAGGCCGTCCTGCACGGCGTCCTGCACCTTGGCGGCATCGCTGCGCGCGTCCCACTGGGCCTTCTTGCGCCCCTCGTCGCTGAGGATGTAGCGCGCCATCATCAGGCAGCCCACGCCGCAGGCCGTCATGCTGCCGGTGGCCTGGCCTTCCTCCGGGTCTTCCATGCCCTTGATGTAGGCGAAGCCCCGCGCGTGCCAGGTCTCCTTCTTCTTGGTGACCGGGTCTTCCTGCGGCACCTCGGGGCCGTCGGCGTCCTGCTGCGAGAGCGCGAAGCCCAGGATGCCCTCCCAGACCTTGTCGGGCACCTTGATGCCGCAGCGGTAGGCGCCGAACAAGGCCAGCGTGGCCAGCTGCGTGCTGCTCAAGTCTTCCTCGCCGCCGGGCGGCGGCGCGGCGTTGTACTTGGGCGGCATGTTGTAGCGCCAGCCGCCGTTGGACTGCCGCCGCTCGAGCAGCTCGTTGACCAGCTGCTGGGCCCAGCCGCGCATGGGCCCGGTGAGCTTCTCCTTGGCGTTGCCCTTGGCGCTGGCGCTGAGCGTCTTGGCCGCGTCGGCGGTGGCCGTGATGGCCAGCAGCGTCATGCTCACCTCGTAGGAGGTGCCAGGGATCTCCCAGTTGTCCTTGAGCCACTTGAAGCCCTTGACGATCTTGGCGTCCTTGGGGCTCACCTTGCACTTGAGCAGCGTGTAGAGCGCCAGCGAGGTGGGGCCGGCCTGGTAGACGCGGCCGCCGCCACCGCCGCCGCCGCCATAGGCGGTGCCGCCCCACATGTCGCCCCATGAGCCCTCGCTGTCCTGCTTCTTGAGCAGCCAGGCCACGCCCTTGTCGATGGCGATGGAGACTTGCTTGGGGCTGAACGAGGTCTCGCCGGCGAAGAAGTCGTCCGGCTCGTCATCGGGCGGCGCGCCGCCGCCGCCACCCTGCGCGGGCGGCTTGGGCGGGTCCTCGGCGCGCAGGTCGTGACGGCTGCTGCCGAGCGAGAGGCCCAGCGCCAGCAGGGCCAGCAGCAGGAGCAGGGAGCGGGGGGAGGGGGTCGGTCGCATGCCTCCATACTATGCCTGCGAGCCGCCGGGCCCGTGCGGGCGCCGGCGCCTCCTCCCGGAGTGGCCATGGACAAGCAGCGCCTCGCAGGCTGGCTCGAGCACGTGGGCATGCAGGACCGGGTGCTGGAGCCGGGCAGGGTGGCCTGCCGCCTCCAGACCGACACGCGCCACCAGAACATCCAGGGCGTGGTGCACGGCTCGGTGTCCATGGCCGTGCTCGACACGGCCATGGGCCACGCCCTCGACAGCCTGCTGGAGCCGGGGCAGTTCTGCAGCACCACGCAGATCTCGGTGCAGTACCTGCGGGCGGCCCGGCCCGGCGACCTGCTGGAGGCCGTGGGGCAGGTCACGCACCGGGGCCGGCGCATCGCCTACCTCGAGGGCGAGCTGCGCGGGGCCGACGGCACCCTGCTGGCCCGTGCGCAGGGCACCTGGTACGTCGGCCAGCGCCGCGCCGCGGGCACGTAAGCATCTTGTAAGCATCGGTGGGCTGCGGCACCCTATGGAGCCGGCCGGGCGCGGCGAGGATGGGCGCGTGGACCCCGTCCCGCCCGTTGCCCCCACGCCCGCGGCTCCGCCGGCTACGGCCCCCGAGCCGGGGCCCGGGGCCGAGGCCGCCAAGCACGGCGCCGGCACGCTGGCCCTCACGCTGGGCGCGCTGGGCGTGGTCTACGGCGACATCGGCACCAGCCCGCTCTACGCCTTCAAGCTGTGCTTCCACGGGCACTCCGGCCTGGCGCTGGGCGAGCCGCAGGTGCTGGGCGTGCTCTCGCTCTTCTTCTGGGCGCTCACCTGCGTCGTGACGGTGCAGTACCTGGCCTTCATGACGCGCGCCGACAACCGCGGCGAGGGCGGCATCTTCTCGCTGCTGGCGCTGGTGCCCGAGCAGGCCGGCAAGCGCTCGCGCTGGGTGGTCGTGGTGGCGCTGGCGGGCGCGGCGCTGCTCTACGGCGACGGCATCATCACGCCGGCCATCTCGGTGCTCTCGGCCGTGGAGGGCCTGGAGGTGGCCACGCCGGCAGCCCGGCCCTACGTGGTGCCGCTGGCGGTGGCCATCCTGCTGGCGCTGTTCCTCGTGCAGTCGCGCGGCACCGGGCGCATCGGGCGCGTGTTCGGCCCCGTGATGCTGCTGTGGTTCGGCACCATTGCCGTGCTGGGTGCCGTGCAGGTGGTGCAGGCGCCGGGCGTGCTGCGGGCGCTCAACCCGCTGTGCGCCGTGCACCTGTTCCACGATGCGCCGCTGGCAGCCTTCACCGTGCTGGGGGCGGTGGTGCTGTGCATCACCGGTGCCGAGGCGCTGTACGCCGACATGGGCCACTTCGGGCGCCCGGCCATCCAGCGTGCGTGGCTGCTGGTGGCCTTCCCGGCGCTGCTGCTGTGCTACCTGGGCCAGGGTGCGCTGGTGTTGCGCGATCCCAAGGCCATCGAGGCGCCCTTCTTCGCGCTCGTGCCCGGGCCGCTGCTCTACCCGATGGTGGGCCTGGCCACGCTGGCCACCGTGATCGCCTCGCAGGCCCTGATCTCGGGCGTGTTCTCGCTCACGCGCCAGGCCATGCAGCTGGGCTTCCTGCCGCGCCTGAACGTGGTGCACACCTCCTCGCTGGTGGAGGGGCAGATCTACCTGCCGCTCGTGAACTACATGCTGATGGTGGCCTGCCTGTTCCTCGTCGTGGAGTTCGGCGAGTCGGAGCGGCTGGCCGCGGCCTACGGCATCTCGATCACCGCCGCCATGCTCAGCAACGCGCTGGTCTACGGCGTGGTGCTGCGCCGGCGCCTGGGCTGGCCGCTGGCGGCCGTGCTGGGCCTGGTGGGCTTCTTCCTGGCCACCTGCGGCTCCTTCTTCGCCTCGTGCCTGCTCAAGCTGGTCGAGGGGGGCTGGATCCCGCTGGTGATGGCGGCGGCGCTGTTCGTGGTGATGGACACGTGGAAGACGGGGCGCACGCACCTGCTCAAGCGCTTCGCCCAGCGCACGCTGCCGCTGGACGACTTCGTCCACGACCTCAAGAAGGGGCGCCTGGCGCGCGTGCCGGGCTCGGCCGTGTTCCTCTCCAGCACGCCGCGCATGACGCCCGTGGCGATGCTGCACCACGTGCGCCAGAGCAAGGCGCTGCACGAGCACGTGCTGGTGCTGTGCTTCGTCACCGAGGACGTGCCCAGCGTGGCGCGCGCGGAGCGCTACGTGACGCGCGAGCTGGGCGCCGGCGTGTGGTTCGCCTCCGTGCGGCTGGGCTTCATGGAGAGCCCCAACGTGGTGGGGGCCCTCAAGGAGCTGGCCGAGGAGGGCGTGCGCTTCCCGCCCTCGCTGAGCACCTACTACCTGTCGCGCGAGACGCTGGTGACCACGGGCCCGGCGCCCCTCATGCGCTGGCGCAAGCAGCTCTTCGCCTTCACGGCGCGCAACGCCCAGACGCCCTCGACCTTCTTCGGCCTGCCGCCGGGGCAGGTGGTGGAGCTGGGCGCGCAGGTCGACCTCTAGCCGCGGGTCGAGCCCTAGCAGCAGGTCGACCTCTGGCCGCGGGTCGACCTCCAGCAGCAGGTCGACCTCTGGCAGCGGGGCGCCGCGCCGGGGCCGGGGCTCGCCTCGGCTCGCGCTGGCTCCCCCGGGCCTCGGCGCGCAGGCCGTGCACGGCCGCAGGGCGGGGAGTGGTAGCGGCGACTGGACTTGAACCAGTGACCTCAGGCTTATGAAGCCCGCGCTCTAACCAGCTGAGCTACGCCGCCACGCGTGCGGGGGAGCCTAGACGCGGCCCCGCGGGGGGTCAACCAAGGGCGCGACGGCGCGCCGCTCAGGGCTTGGGCGCGGCCGTGGGCGCGGCCTTGGGCGCCGCCAGCGGGTGCGTGCCGCCCGGGCGCGGCGCGGGCTTGGGCACCACGAGCACCAGGTCGGCCTGGCCGCGCATGTCGGCCGGCAGGCTCAGCGCCTCGTCCTCGCCGTGGGCCATGGCGATGACGGCGAGGCGGTCGCCGGGGCGGCGCTCGCGGTACTTGGTCACCGTGCCCAGCCGGCCCTGCACGTGGAAGGCGCCCACCACCAGCAGCACCCGCTCGCCGGGGTGCGCCGCGCGGCGGTCCGCCATGGCCTCGGCCATGGCGTCGTCCCACAGCGCCTGCGCCTTGAAGATGGCCTGCGCCCGCTCGCCTCCCATCATCTCGACGAAGCGCGCCTTGTAGGCGTCGTCGGGCGTGCTGGTGCTGCGCGGCAGCGTGGCGCGCTGCGCGTCGCTGAGCGTGGCGAGCCACTCGGCGTAGGGCGCCTGCTGCTTGCGGTAGGCCGTCACGAGCGGGCGCGGCGCGTTGGCCGCGATCACCGGCCGGCCCACGGCCTTGGCGTGCTCGATGAGCGGCCGGTGGGCCTTGGCGTAGCCCGGGCCCTGGCGCGCCTGCTTGACGAAGTCGGCCTCGGCCAGCGTGCCGGCAAGGTAGGCGTCCAGCGTGGCCTGCGTGTCGCGCTCGATGAACTCCATGGCCAGCGTGGCGGGCCGGGCGCCGCGCCCGCGCTGGGTGGTGAGCGCCTGCCACAGGCGGCGCTCGAAGTCGGCGCCCGCCGGGTCGTCGTGGAACTCGCCGAAGAACAGGGCGTCGCTGCGCTGCGCCAGCGACTCCACCGTCGACCACGGCACCTCGCGCCCGGTCTGGCCGTGGCGCAGCACCATGCGCAGCGCGGGAGCCGCCTCGGGAGCCGCAGAGGGCGCTGCCGCGGGCGCGGCGGGAGCGGCGGCCACGGGAGCGGGCGCGGCCGGGGTCGTGGGCACGCTGCGGGCGCGCGTGCAGCCCGTGCCGGCGGCGAGCAGCACGAGCAGGCTGGCCAGCCCCGCGCCCAAGCGGGCGAGGCGGGCGCTGCCGGCGAGGCGGGCGCTGCCGGCGAGGCGGGCGCTGTGGGCGATGCGGGCAGGGCGGTGCGTGGGAGCGAGCTGGGAGGTGTGCATGCGCGCAGCATCGCCGCAGCCCGGGGTGTGCGTCAACGAAGGCCGTGGGCGCAGGCGGGCGTGGCCCGCGCTGGGGGGGCCAAGCCCACGGGACCCCGCTAGGCTGGGCGCATGGCCACTGAGGGCTCCCGGCCGCCGGCGGACATCGCGCGCCTGCGCATCGAGCGCGGCGACGCGCCGGCGCGTGCCCGGGCCGGCGGCCTGCACCCGCTGTGGGTGATCCTGCTGCTGGCCCTGTGCGGCGCCGGCTGGCTTCTGCGCGACCGGCTCTTCCCCGCAGGCGGGCCCGCGGCCGGCGCCGGGGGCGGCCGCTCGGTGCGCACCGCGCTGGCGCGCAAGGTGGTGCCGGGCGAGGCGCGCGAGGGCGACGTGGCCGCCAACGGCTACGTGGTGGCCGACCGGCAGGCCTCGCTGGCCTCGGTCATCAGCGGGCGCCTCGTCGAGCTCAACGCGCAGGAGGGCGACCTCGTGGAGGCCGGCGCCGTCGTGGCGCGCGTGCAGTCCGACGACCTCGAGGCGCAGGAGCAGGAGGCGCGGGCGCGCGCCGCCAGCGCCAAGGCCCAGGTGGCGCAGGCGCATGCGGCCGTGGCTGCCGCGCGCATGGACCTGCCGCGGCTGGAGGCCGAGGGCGACGCGCTCGAGCACGTGGAGGCGCAGGCGCGCGAGGAGTCCGAGCGCCTCGCGCGCGAGGTGGCGCGCAGCCGCCCGCTGGTGCCGCAGGCCATCTCCCCCGACCAGCTCGACCGGCTCGAGGCGCAGGCGCGCGCGGCCGCGCGCTCGCTGGAGGCGGCATCGGCCCGCGTGGAGGCCCACCGCGCGCAGGTGAGCGCGTGGAAGGGCGAGATCGCGCGGCGCGAGGCCGAGGCCACAGTGGCCGAGGCGCAGGTGCTGGTGGCCGAGAAGTCGGCCGAGGCGGCCGCCATCCAGGTGGAGAAGACGCGCATCCGCGCCCCCTTCCGCGGGCTCGTGATCCGCAAGGACGCCGAGCGCGGCGAGGTGATCGCGCCCACCGGCGGCGGCCAGAACAGCAAGGGCTCGGTGCTCACCATCGTCGACCCCGAGTCCTTCGAGATGCAGGTCGAGCTCAACGAGCGCCGGCTGGGCAAGGTGCTCGAGGGCGGCGAGGCGCGCATCCGGCTCGATGCCCAGCCCGACACGTCCTGGCCGGGCGTCGTGCGCAAGATCTGGCCGCGCGCCGACCGCGCCAAGGGCACGGTGGAGGTGCGCGTGTCGTTCCGCGAGCGGCCGCCGCTGGCTCGCCCCGACATGGCCGGCCAGGTGACCTTCAGCAGCGAGGCGCCTGCCGGCGCTGGCGCTGCGGCGGGCGCTGCGGCGGGCGCACCGGCCCGTGCCTGGGTGGGCGTGCCGGCCTCGGCCGTGCTGCGCCGGCCTGCGGGCGACGTGGTCTTCGTGGTGCGCGAGGGCGTGGTGCAGGCCGTGCGCATCACGCGCGGCGAGACGCGCGAGGGCCTGCTGGTGGTGGAGGCGGGCCTGGCCGGCGGCGAGGTGGTGGTGCTGGACCCCGACGCGACGCTGCAGGACGGCGAGCGCGTCGCCGCCGGGCGCTAGGGCCGCATCCCGCCGGCCGCGCGTCGCGGCGCGCCTGGGCACGGCCCGGCAGGGCCCAGCCCGGCACGGCACGGCGCGTGCGCCGCGCGCGGCGGCCTTTGCCCGGGGCCCCGGGCCCGCAGGCCGGGCCACGCCGTGGCGCTGCAGCCACTTGGGCCGGCGTGGGCGTCCGGGGTCGTGGGCCCGGGCCGGGGCTGGGCCGGGTCGTGCGCGCGGCTAGGCTGCCCCCGTCCCGCATGGAGGCCCGCATGGCCGGCCGCGACGAGCGCCCTGACGGCCCGATCATCCGCATGACGGGCGTGAGCAAGTCCTACCGCCGCGGCGGGCAGGACCTGCAGATCCTCGAGGGCATGGACCTCGAGGTGTCCACGGGCGAGTTCCTGGCGCTGATGGGCCCCTCGGGCTCGGGCAAGAGCACCATCCTCAACCTCATCGGCGGGCTGGACACGGCCGATGCCGGCCGCATCGAGGTCGCGGGCACCGACGTCGGCCGCCTGCGCGGCGACGAGCTCAGCGCGTGGCGCGCGCGCCACGTGGGCTTCGTGTTCCAGGCCTTCAACCTGCTGCCGGTGCTCACGGCGCTCGAGAACGTCGAGCTGCCGCTGATGCTCACGCCGCTCTCGCGCAAGCAGCGGCGCGAGCAGGCGCTGTTCGCGCTGGAGATCGTGGGCCTCTCCGAGCGTGCCGACCACCGTCCCAAGCAGCTCTCCGGCGGCCAGGAGCAGCGCGTGGCCATCGCGCGAGCCATGGCCATGGACCCCACGGTGCTGCTGTGCGACGAGCCCACGGGCGACCTCGACCGTGCCAGCGCCGGGCAGGTGCTGGGCATCCTGCAGGAGCTGGGCCGCACCAACCGCACCACGGTGGTCATGGTGACCCACGACCAGCGCGCCTCCGAGCACGCCACGCGCACGCTGCACCTGGACAAGGGCGTGCTCGTCGAGCAGGCGCGCCACGGGGGCGAGGCGCGGTGACGCTCCAGGGGCTCACCCTCCGCCACCTGCTCCAGCACCCGGTGCGGTCGCTGCTGACGGTGGTCGCGCTGATGGTGGGCGTGTTCCTGTTCTGCTTCCTCACCTCGATCGTGCGCAGCCTGGAGGCGGCCGTGAAGGCCGTGGCCGCCAACCGCATCGTGGTGGGCAGCGCGGTGAGCCTGTTCCAGTCGCTGCCGACGACCTCGCAGTACCTCGACGGCATCGCCGAGATGCCGGGCGTGGATTCGGTCACGCGCTTCACGTGGTTCGGCGGCCTCTACCCGGGCAAGGATGCCCCCGAGCCGCAGTTCGGCTGCGACCCGCAGGCGCTGCTGAGCAGCTACCCCGAGGTGAAGGTGGACCCCGCGCAGGCGCAGGCCTGGTTCCAGGACCGGCGCGGCTGCCTCATCGGCCGGCTGGTGGCGCAGTCCAAGGGCCTCAAGGTGGGCGACCAGGTGCCGCTGCGCGGCACGATCTACCCGCGCGTGGACGGCGGGCCGTGGACCTTCACGGTGTGCGGCATCTATGCCTCCTCGAAGCCCAACGTGGACGAGCAGACCATGTACTTCCACTGGTCCTACCTCGACGAGACGCTCGAGCGCGGCGAGGCCTACGGCCCGCGCGGCACCAGCGTCTACCTGGTGCGGCTGGGCGAGGGCGTGCGCGGCGAGGACGTCTCGGCGGCCATCGACGCGCGCTTCGAGCGCGGGCCGCAGCGCACCCGCACGCAGACCGAGGCGGCCTTCCAGGCCGGCTTCATCAGCATGCTGGGCAACCTGCCCACCTTCCTGGGCCTGATCGGGGGCGCGGTGGTGGTGGCGCTGGTGTTCGGCGTGATCAACACCATGACGCTGGCGGCGCGCGAGCGCACGCGCACCATGGGCATCCTCAAGGCACTGGGCTTCCCCGACCGCGTGCCAGCCCGGCTCTACGTGGGCGAGGCGCTGGTGCTGGTGCTGGCCGGCTCGGGCCTGGGGCTGGTGCTGGCGTGGGCCACGCAGGAGCCCTTCCGGCTGGCCTTCGGCACCTTCATCCCGCAGTACTTCGTGAGCGTCGACACCTTCGTGCTGGCCGGGCTCATCAGCCTGGGCCTGGCGCTGATCGAACTCAGACTTCGACACGAGCTGTTGCGCCTGCAACATTCGCGTGCGTTCAAACTCGGTTCGAGCGAGGACCTGGGCCGCCTTCGCGTTGGCC
>JBJTIJ010000107.1:0-16810 GCA_046094945.1 Planctomycetia bacterium
CCCCTTGCGGTCGTAGAAGATGCCGTTGCGGCCCGCGAAGAGGTTGTCGCTGTCGCCGGCGCTGAAGGCGCAGGCCACCGTCATCTTGTCGCTGCCCTGCGCACGCAGGCCGTCGAGCCGCTGCTGGGCAAGGGCAGGGCCACGCTCGACGAGCGCGAGTGGGTGGCGCTGCGCGCGCGGCTGGCGCCCTACCGCGCCTGGGCCGCGGGCAAGGCCGGGGCCTGCGTGGAGGGCCTGGGCCTCGAGCGCGTCAAGGCGCTGCTGTCGGGCACGGCGCGCGCGCGGCTGGAGCAGGCCGTGGCCGAGGACCTCGCCGCGGCCCCGCGCATGGAGGCCGCGCTCGAGGTGGAGCGGCTGGCACGCTACTGGCGCGACCTGTTCCGGCTGGCGAACAACTTCGTCTCGTTCTCCGACTTCTACGCGCGCAAGAAGGCCATCTTCCAGGCCGGCACGCTCTACCTCGACGCGCGCACCACCGACCTGTGCGTGCAGGTGCTCGACGCCGGCAAGCACGGCGCCATGGCCGGCAAGTCGGGCGCCTACCTCGTCTACGTGGACTGCACGCGCCAGGGCAGCGACAAGATGACGGTGGCCTGCGCCTTCAGCGCCGGCGACAGCGACAACCTCTTCGCGGGCCGCAACGGCATCTTCTACGACCGCAAGGGGCGCGACTGGGACGCCACGATCACCAAGATCGTGGACAACCCCATCAGCGTGCGCCAGGCCTTCTGGTCGCCCTACAAGAAGCTCACGCGCTGGGCGGGCGAGCTGATGGCCAAGCGCGCCGCGGCGGCCGACGAGGAGGCCAACGCGCGGCTGCAGGCCAGCACGGCCACGGCGGCCACCACGGCCGCGCCGCCCCCGCCGCAGCCGAAGCCCAAGTTCGACGTGGGCGTGGTGGCTGCGCTGGGCGTGGCGGTGGGCGGCATCACCGCGGCGCTGGGCGCCTTGCTGCAGGCCTTCTTCGGCCTGGGCGTGCTGATGCCGCTGGGCGTGCTGGGCGCCCTGCTGCTCATCAGCGGCCCCTCGATGTTCATCGCCTGGCTCAAGCTCAGGAAGCGCAACCTCGGCCCCATCCTGGACGCCAACGGCTGGGCCGTGAACGCGCACACCACCATCAACATCCCGCTGGGCCGCTCGCTCACCAGCCTGGCCGAGCTGCCCGAGGGCAGCACGCGCTCGCTGGTGGACCCCTTCGCGCCCAAGAAGAGCATCTGGAGCTGGCTGCTGCCCGTGCTGCTGCTGGTGACGCTCTTCGCCTACGGCGCCTGGAAGGTGGGCCTGCTGCACAGCTGGCTCGACTTCGTGCCGCCGCCCGAGCACCTGTGGTTCGAGCAGGGCACGAAGGTGGTCGAGCCCGCGCCGGGCAAGTGAGGTGAGCCGCCCCGGCGAGCCCAGGCCGCCGGCAGGCCAAACCGGGCCCACGCGCAAGGCCTCCGTGCCGGCGGAGGTGCTGCACGTGCTGCAGCCACTGCAGCCCGGGCAGCACCCGGGCCCCTCCCCGCAGGCCCTGGGCACATGGGGCCGGCTCAAGCGGCGCGTGCGGCGCTGGGTGCGGCGCGTCACAGGCGCGAAGCGCCGCGAGCACGAGGCGCTGGTGGCCGCCCAGAAGGCAGACGAGCGTGCTCTTGCGGCGCCCGAGCGGGCCTTGCGCGAGGAAGTGGGGATCGATCCTGTGCAGCACACGGGCCCGACCTGGACGCGCCGGGGGCCCCCCGACCCACGCGGCCTCGTGCCGCGGCTCGAGCAGGCTGTGGCGCAGGCCCTGTCGCCCAGCCCCCCGCTGGCGCCCGAGGTTCGCGCGCTGGAAGGCATGTCGGGGCAGCGCTACCGCGCGCTGGTGGGCGCCCTGCTGGCGCAGCTGCCCGGTGCGCGCTACCTGGAGGTGGGCTCGTGGCTGGGCTCTACGGCCTGCGCCGCGCTGCACGGCAACCACGCCCATGGCCTGTGCATCGACAACTGGAGCCTGTTCGCGGGGCCCAAGGATGAGTTCCTGCGCACCATGCAGGCCCTGGTGCAGCCGCCGGCCTCATGGGAGCACCTCGAGGCCGACTTCCGCGCGGTGGACTACACGCGCCTGGGCTGCTTTGACGTCTACCTCTTCGACGGCCCCCACGGCCGGCAGGACCAGCACGCTGGGGTGCTGCTGGCCCAGCCCGCCCTAGCGCCCACGTGCGTGCTGGTGGTGGACGACTGGAACTGGGCGCAGGTGCGGCTGGGCACGCTGGAGGCACTGCGCGACCTTGGGGCCGAGCTGCACGCCTGCCTGGAGGTGCGCACCTCGCTGGACGGCACCCATGGCGAGCCGCGCGGACGGGACAGCGACTGGCACAACGGCTACTTCGTGGCGGTGGTGAGCAAGCGGGCCGCGACCTAGCCTGGCTGGCGACCGGAGCGTGCTCAGGCGGAGGCGTGACGGCTCGCGCGCGTCCTCACCAGCGAGGCCACCACGCCCACCGCCAGCACGCCCACGATGGCGGCCAGCGAGACCCAGGCCGGCGGGTGCCAGGCCAGCGCCTTCTCGACGATCATCTTGGCGCCGATCAGGGCCAGCAGCACCACGAGGGTGAGCTTCATGTAGTGCAGGCGCCCCATCAGGTCGTGCACGGCGAAGAAGAGCGAGCGCAGGCCCCGGATGGCGAAGACGTTGCTGGTGATCACGAGGAAGGGATCGGTGGTGATGCTGAAGATGGCCGGGATGGAGTCCACCGCGAAGACGAGGTCGGTGAACTCGACGGCCAGCAGCACGAGGAAGAGGGGCGTCATGGCACGCACGCCGTCGTGTCGCCGGGTGAAGAAGCGCTGGCCGTCGTAGTCGGTGCTCACCGGGTAGATGCGCCGGGCCACGCGGATGAGCCAGGCCTTGTCGGGATGCACCTCGTCCTCGCCCTTGTCCACCAGCATCTTGGCGGCCGTGAAGAGCAGGAAGCCGCCGAAGATGTAGCTGGTCCAGTTGAACGACTGCACCAGCGTGGCGCCCAGCGCGATGAGCGTGCCGCGCATGACCAGCGCGCCCAGCACGCCCCAGACCAGCACGCGGTGCTGGTAGAGAGCCGGCACCTTGAAGTGCCCGAAGACCAGCGCGATCACGAACATGTTGTCCACGCTCAGGCTCTGCTCGACGATCCAGCCCTGCAGGTAGAGCAGCGCGGCGTCGGTGCCGCCCAGGCTGGGGTCGGGCGCGCAGATGCCCAGCCCGCAGACGTGGTTCTCGTAGAGCAGCCACACCACGCCGCTGAACAGCACGGCCACCAGCGCCCAGATGCCGGTCCACGTGAGTGCCTCGCGGGCCTTCACCTCGTGGGGCGTGCGGTGGAAGACCCCGAGGTCGAGGGCCAGTGCCACCAGCACCAGCGCGAAGAAGCCGGCGTAGACCCAGAAGACGGACACGGTTGGGCCTCCGCAGGCGACCCAGTCACCCTAGGCTGGGCGTGCGCGGTTCCCTACCGAAAGTGCGGCATGCGCCGGGCTGCACGCCGCGGCGCGTGCGTGCGAGGCGTGGCGTGACGTGGCGTGCACGGCAAGCATGCGCAACAGGCGTGCGGGGCGCGGCCGGCGTGCCGGGAAACCCGGCCTATCCGCCCTCCACCGCCGCCAGCACTTCCTCGGCCACGAACACGGGCTTCTCCAGCGCGGCGGCCAGCGCCAGCGCGTCGCTGGGCCGGGCGTCCAGCGAGCAGGCCGAGCCGTCGGCGCGCGTGAGGCGCACCTGCGCGAAGTAGGTGCCGCTCTTGAGGTCGGTGATGTCCACGCGCTCGAGGGTGGCGCCGGTGGCCTTGAGCAGGCCCGCCAGCAGCTCGTGCGTCATGGGCCGGGCGGGAGGCGTCTTCTTGACCACCCGGTCGATGGCCTGGATGTCGTGCCAGCTGATCACGATCGTCAGCGCCCGCTCGCCGTCCTTCTCGGCCAGGGTCACGAACTGGCGGTCGGCCGTGTCGTTGATGTGCAGGCTGCGGATCTCCATCTGCACCACGGCGCGGGGGACCTCCGGAAGGGTCGAGGTGCGCGATGCTACCAGCCGCGCCGCAGGCGTGGTTGAAGGGAGGCCATGGAACGCTCCGTCCCCCTGCTGCGCGTGCGCCGAGGCGGCCACGAGGAGTCGCTGCACCGCGGCTTCGTGGCCGTGCAGGAGGGCGAGCGGCTGCTGGGCGTGCTGGGCGACCCGCGGGCGCTGGTCTTCTACCGCTCGGCCAGCAAGCCGCTGCAGGCGCTGGCCGGCATCACCAGCGGCGCGGCCGATGCCTTCGGGCTGCTGCCGGCCGAGCTGGCGCTGGCCACCGGCAGCCACAACGGCGCTCCGCTGCACGTGGCCGCGGCGCGCAGCATCCTGGCCAAGGCCGGCGTGCCCGAGTCGGCGCTGGGCTGTGGCGGGCACTGGTCGATCGACCACGAGGTGGCCCAGCAGCAGCGCGTGGGCTGGAGCAAGCCGCCGGCGGTGCTGTCCAACTGCTCGGGCAAGCACGCGCTGATGCTGGCCGGCGCGCAGCACCTGGGCGCCTCGCTCGAGGGCTACCTCGCGCCCACGCACCCGCTGCAGCAGCGCATCCGCGCCGAGCTGGCCGTGCTGGGCGGCGTGCCCGTCGAGCAGGTGCGCGTGGCGGTGGACGGCTGCGGCGCGCCCACCTTCGCGCTGCCGCTGGCCGAGGCGGCGCGCTCGGTGGTGAGGCTGGCCACGCCGCAGGGCCTGCCCGAGGCGCTGGAAGGCGCCGTGCGCCGCACCGTGGCGGCCATGCAGGCGCATCCCGAGATGGTGGCCGGCGAGGGCCGCTTCGACACCGAGCTCATGCGCGCGGGCAAGGGGGCCTTCGTGGCCAAGGGCGGCGCAGAGGGCGTGCACATGGTGGCGGCGCCGGGCCGCGGGCTGGCCCTGCTGGTGAAGGTGGCCGACGGCAGCGACCGCGGCTACCGGCTGGTGGTGCTCGAGCTGCTGCGGCGCCTGGGCCTGCTGGGCGCTGCCGAGGCCGAGGCGCTGGGCGAGTCGCAGGCCAGCCGCACGCAGAAGAACTGGTCGGGCACCGTGACGGGCGAGCTCGAGGTGCTGCTGCCCGAGCAGTTCCCCTGACCTTGGGCCGGCGCATGCGGGCGCCTGCTGGCCGCTGAGGTGCCGGGAGGCCCTGCGCCGGGGCACCCCTTGCCCGCCCCCGCCGCCTGCGGGACGCTAGGCGCATGCCGCACGGCCCCGACCCCACGCCGCCCCCGGCCCGGCCGCTGGATGCGCACAAGGCCAGCGTGGGCCGCGTGCTGGTGGTGGGCGGCTCGCCGGGCATGGCGGGCGCGCCCTTCCTGTGCGCGTGGGGCGCGCTGCGGGCCGGCGCCGGGCTGGTGCGCGTGGCCACGCAGGCCTCGGTGGCGCCCACCGTCGCGGGCTTCGCGCCCGAGGTGATGGTGCTGGCGCTGCCCGCGAGCCCCGAGGGAGCGCTGGCCCCCGAGGCACGCAACGCCCTGCTGGCCTCGAGCGCCAGCAGCGACGTGCTGGTGATGGGCCCCGGCGCCGGGCGCCACGAGGGCACGCGCGCGGTGCTGCTGGAGGTGGCGCGCCACAGCGAGGTGGCGCTGGTGCTGGACGCCGATGCGCTCTTCGGCGCCACGGCCAAGGTGCGGCGCCAGCGCGGGTGCACGCGCCCGGTGGTGCTCACGCCGCACGAGGGCGAGGCCGCGCGCCTGCTGGAGGTGCCGGTGGAGCAGGTGCGCGCCGACCGCCTCGCGGCCGCGCGCCGGCTGGCCGAGCGCACCGACGCCACCATCGTGCTCAAGGGCCCGGGCACGCTCGTGGTGCCTGCGCCCGACGACGGGGGCGAGCCGTGGGCCTGCGCGCACGGCGGCCCGCTGCTGGCCACGGGCGGCACCGGCGACGTGCTGGCCGGCGTGCTGGGCGCCCTGCTGGCCACGGGCCAGGACGACGCCGCGCTGGCCGCGCGCCGCGCCGTCGCTTGGCATGCGCGCGCCGGCGACCTGCTGGCCCAGCGGCTGGGCGTGGACCGCGGCGTGTCGGCCCGCGAGGTGGCCGATGCGCTGCCCGGTGCGCTGGCCGCCTGGCGCGCCGCGCCCGGCAGGACCGCGTGAGCCGGCCGCACGCGGCCCGCCGGCGGGCGCCCCTGCGCGGGCTGCTGTGCGTGCTGCTGCTGGCGACCCTGCACTTGCCGACCGCGCAGGCCGACGAGGCTGCGCGCCAAGAGGCAGCACGCGTAGATGCCGCGCGGCTGGACGCCGAGATCGAGGCGCTGGCCACGGCCCTCGCCGCCGGCGACCGGCCGGCGGCGCGCGGCGCCAGCGTGCGCCTGCGCGAGGCGGGCGAGGCGGCCGACGAGCGCATCCTGGCCGCGTGGATGAGCATCGAGGAGCAGCCCGCGCTGCTCGAGGCCCTGCTGGCGGTGGTGGCGGGCAGCCCCACGCCGGCGGCCGAGCGCGTGATGCGGCGCGCGGCCGCTCACGGCCACGAGGGCGTGCGGGCCGCCGCGGCCCTGGCGCTGGCGCGCAGCGCCTCGACGCTGAGCGCCGAGGGGCTGGCCCTGCTGGCCCGCGACCAGCTGCCCGGCGTGCGTGCGGCGGCGTGGACCGCGCTGTTCGCGCGCGAGGACGAGCACGCGCGAGGGCATCGCGCCCACCTGCCCCCCGACGACGACCCGGCCCTGCGCACGCGCCGGCTCGTGCTGCACCGGCTGCGCAACGACGACGGCCCGCTGCTGGCCGCGGTGCTGCCGCTGGCCGAGGCCTCGTGGCAGGACGGCAGCAGCGGCGCCGAGCGGCTGGCGGCGGCGCGCTGGCTGTGCACCTACGCGCTGGAGAGCAGCCCGCTGGCCCGCCCGCTGGACCTGCTGCTGGCCATCGTGCGCGAGTGCGGGCAGGGGCCCGTGGCCGCCACGGCGCTGCGCGCCACGGCCGGGCGGCCGGTGGCCGGCTACGAGCCCGTGGAGGAACGCTGGGCCGCGGTGGAGGCGGCGCTGGCGGTGCTGCTGAGGAAGGACGTGCCCGCAGAGGCGCGCACGTGGGTGCTGGAACGCTGCTTCGACTGGCTGGTGCACCCGGTGGCGATGGATCCCGCGCGCCCCGACCCCATCCCCGAGCAGGTGCTGTGGAGGAAGCTGCCCGACCTCGGTGCGGAACTCCTGCCGCACATCGAGCGCAGCCTGCTGCCGGGGGGCTTCAGGGCGCCGGCCGAGGCGCTGCGCCTGCTGGGCGAGCTGCCGCCGGCGCAGGCGCTGCCGCTGCTGGAGCGGCTGCTGGCCCCGGGGCCCGATGCGGCGCTGCGCGCGGCCGCCAGCGGGGCGCTGCACACGCTGGGCGTGATGCCCAGCGAGGCGCTCGCGCGCCGCCTGCTGGAGCCGGCCACCGAGGCCTCCATCCGCCGCGAGGCGCTCTCGACGCTGGCCAGCACGCCCGAGCCGTGGGCGCTGGCGCTGCTGGAGGCGGCGCTCTCCGACCCCGACCCCCCGCTGCTGGACGCTGCGCTCGACGCCCTCGAGCGCCGTGACGGCCCCGAGGCGCGCCCCGTGCTGGCGCGCTTCCTGCTAGGCGCCACCTACCCCGAGGAGAAGCTGGCCGGGCGCCTCGCGCGCGTGCTGCGCCCATGGGATGACGTGGCCCGTGCCACCTACCGCCGGGCGCTGGAGCTGCCCGCGGGCACGCCTGAGGGACCCGGCGTGCTGCGCGGCACGGCCTTGAGCCTGGCGGCGCGCTTCCCCGCCGCGCAGCTCGCCGAGGTGCTGCCGTGGCTGCGTGCGCTGGAGCCCACGCTGCGCGGGGCGCGCGAGGTGGAGGCCTACCTGATCTGCCTCACGCGCGCAGCGCCGGGCGAGGCGCTGGCCTACATCCGCGCGCAGTGGGACGCCTTCCCCGTGGGCGAGAGCCTCGCCAGCACGCAGGCGCGCGCGCTGGCCAACCTGGAGGCCGTGCGCGACCCCGCGTGGGTGGCGGCGGCGCTCGACCTCGTGCTCGAGAAGGTGGCCACGCGCCGCGACGCCGCGCTGCTGGCGCATGCCACCGAGGCGCTGCGCGGGCGCCACGGCCACCGCGACGGCGACCTCGATGCCTTCTTCGTGCGCCTGCTGACCGCCCAGGACGTGGACGGCGGCGAGGATGGCGGCGCGGCCGTGGCCGCGCGCGCCGTGTGGGCGCTGGGCGCGCCGGGCCGTGGCGACTTGAGCGCCCACCTGCTGCCGCTGCTGGCGCGCCAGGCGCAGGACACCGAGCAGGCGCACCGCGCCATCGCGCTGCTGGAGGCCCTCGAGCACCAGCCCATGGCTGCCGTGGAGCCGGCCGTGGCCGGCCTGCTCTTCGACGCCACGCTCTACGCACCGGTGCGCGCGGCCGCCGGGCGCCTGCTGGCCGGGCGCTGCTCGCCGGCCACGCGGGCCATGGCCGCCGCGCAGCTGCGCGAGGCCAGCCAGAAGGAGCACGACCCCGAGGTTCTGCAGGCGCTGGCGCGCGTGGCCAGCACCGGCGGTGGGCCGCTCTTGGCGCAGGGCTTCGCCGACACGCTGGTGCAGGAGGTGAACGCCTACCTCGCCACCACGCCCCCGCCCGACCCCTTCGACGAGCGCGAGGACGCGCTGCCCATGCGCGTGGAGGCGCTGGCGCAGGCGGCGCTGCGCGCCGGTGGCGAGGTGCAGGCCGAGCAGCTGGTGAGGCTGGTGCTGGCCGAGCACAACCTCGCGTGGGCCGAGAGCGTGATGCGCATGGCGCGCCTCTCGCACGTGACGCCCGACCCGCTCACGGCGCTGGGCCGCGCCGGCGACACGCTGGGCGTGCGGCTGGCCGATGGCATCGAGGGCCTGGTGCCGCGCGAGACGGCCGAGGTGATGACGGGCCTGCGCCTGGTGGAGGACGCGACGCTGGCCAAGGTGCTGGAACGCGTGCTGGCCGACCCCGAGGTACGAACGCGCCTGGCGCGCTGGCCCGATGCACTGCCGGCCAAGCTGGCGCTGATGCTCTACGGCGGCTTCCCGCGCTCGCAGGCCGTGCTGGCGCGCGAGGTGGGGCGACTGGCCCCCTTCGGCAGCCCCTTCGACGTGGATGCCGAGAACCAGGCCGCGCGCCAGGCCTGGCGCAGCGGCAGGCCCGCCGAGGCGCTCGCGGCCTTGCAGCGCCTGCGCGCGCTGCTGGCCCGGCGCGGCGACGAGTTCGACGCGCGCATGCAGGGCGCGTGGCTGGGCTTGAGGCAGCTGGAAGAGGCGTGGGCGGCGCTGGCCGAGGGCAGCGCGGACGGTGACGCGCGGCTTGCGCGCGCGGCCGCGCTGGCGCAGGACGTGCCCTCCTTGCTGGTGGAGTTCGCCGCGGCAGGCGTGCTGGCCGGGCGCGTGCCGGCGGGCGCCGAGGCCTGGCTGCGCCGCGCGCTGGTGCTCGACCGGCGCGCCGACGGCGCCGGCAGCCCCGAGTCGGCCCGCCTGCGCATCGTGCTGGCCAGCGTGTACGTGGCGCAGGGCCGCCACGAGGAGGCGCTGGAGGAGCTCACGCAGCGCCTGCCCGACGGCACCGTGCCGCCGCGCCTGCTGCTCGCGCGGGCGCACATGGGTGCGGGCGACGCCGAGAGCGCCCGGCGCATGCTGCGCGCGGCGCTGCAGCAGGAGCCGTGGCGCGTGGCCGAGGTGGAGGCCGACCCGCTCTTCGCGCCGTGGCGTGCCGACGGCACGCTGGCCAAGGTGGTGAAGGAGGCCGAGGAGGCGCGGGCGCGGGGGGCGGAGGAGTAGGCGCGCGGGCGCCGGGAGCGCGTGCGGCCTAGGGCGCCCGGCCTGCCAGCCACACCACGGCGTTGTGGAACATGGCGTAGAGCTTATGGGTCTGGCGGCCGTCGCGCAGCGTGTCGTCGGCCATCTGCTGGGCGCCGAACCACAGCACGCGGCCGGCGGCGGCTGGGCCCTGCACGTACATGGGCACGGCGTTGCCGCGCGGGGGCAGGGCCTCCACCAGCACCACGCTGCCCGGCACGAGCGTCTCGACGGGATAGCAGAACATCGTGCCCCAGGGCGGCGAGGCGGCCGCGCCCATCTGCCACACGCGCCGGCTCCATTCAGGCCAGTAGACGATGCGCGAGGCGGGGTGCTTCTCGCCCTCGCCGGTCACCTGGAACACCGCGCCGCTGGGGTAGACGCCCGGCACGGGATCGCCGCGGATGGGCGTGGCCGTGGCCACGGGCAGCAGTGCGCGCAGCGCCGGCGAGGCCAGCATGGGATGCACCTCGGGCGCGGTGCCGCCGCCGGTGGCCGAGGTGGGCAGGCCCGGCTGCAGCCACACGCCCAGCGTGCCGGCCTTCACGCGCGCGCCCACCGCGTCCCAGAACGAGGGCTCGAGCAGGCCCGGGTCGACGTCGCAGACGGCCAGCACGTCGAAGCCCATGGCCTCGAACCACGAGGCCGAGGGCGCCACGCCGCCGGGCGGCGGCTCGGCGTTGCCGAAGGGCGGCGTGCCGGCGCGGCTCACGGCGGCCCAGCCGCTCACGGCCACGAGGGGGTTGCTGTGCAGCGCCGCCTCCAGCACGCGCGGCCAGCGCTGGCTGGAGTGGCCCATCAGCACCAGCACCTTGAGCGGGCGCTCGACGCGCAGCAGCTCGGGCTCGGGCTCCTCCTCGGGCACGGCGGCGGGCGTGGCCCCCTCGGGCCGGGCGAGGTCGGGGCCCTTGCCGCTGGCGGTGCTGGGCGTGGCCGCGGGGCCCTCGCCGGGGCCGTCCTCGCGGTCGCGCAGCAGTCCGGGGCCCAGCAGGATGGCGGCAGCCGCCAGCAGCAGCACGAGCACGATGAGCACGATGCGCATGGGGCCTCCGGCCGGGACTAGTCCCGGGGCTTGTACCACTCGGTGCCCGAACCCTTGTGGGGCTGGGTGGAGTCAACCAGGCGGGCCTGTTCCCCGGGCGAGAGGCGACGCGACTGGCAGGCGACCTCGGCGGCCAAGCGCACCTGCGCCTCGCTGCTGCAGCCCACGATGGCCGTGGAAATGTCCAGACCGTAGGTGAAGCGCAGGCAGTCGGCGGCCTCGATGCCCAGCGTGGGCAGCTTGCCCGACGCGAACACCTTCATGGCCACGCGCGCCAGGCCGTTCTTCACCGCCTGCGGCAGCGTGCCGGCCACGAACGAGTGGTGGTGCGGGTCCACGCAGTTGAGCGGGAACAGCAGCGAGTCGAAGGCGTAGCGCTCGATGCAGGTGGCCATCACGGCCGGGTCGCGGTGGCCCGTGACGCCGATGAAGCGCACCAGCTTCTCGTCGCGGGCCTTCTCCAGCGCGCGCAGGGGGCCGTCCTTGGCCAGCGCGCGCTCCATGTCGGCACTGTCGCCCACGGCGTGCACCTGCACGAGGTCGATGTGCTGCACGCCCAGGCGCTCGAGGCTCTTCTCGAGGTCGTTGCGCGCCTCGCGCTCGGTGCGCGTGTGCGTCTTGGTGGCCAGCAGGAAGCCCTCGCGCGGCCGGCCCTTGATGGCCAGGCCCACGCGCCGCTCGCTGCGGCCCTCACCATAGGACGGCGCGGTGTCGAGGTAGGTGCAGCCCAGGTCGAGCGCCAGCCTCACCAGCCGCACGCCCTCGTCTTCGTCGGGCAGGCCGCCGATGGGGAAGCAGCCCAGGCCAAAGAGGCTGGCCTCCAGCCCCGTCTTGCCGAAGGGCCGGCGCGGCATGGCGGCGGGCGTGGCGGCCGGCGCAGCAGCCGACGGCTGCGCGCCCGGCTGGGCAGGCGAGCCGGGCGGGTCGGCCGCGAGGCGACCGGCCAGGCTGGCGCTGGCCGCCAGCGCCGCCGCGCCGCCCAGCACGCTGCGGCGGTCCAGCGGCTGGGACGCCCAGGCAGGCGAGGGCGGGGTCGGGAGCGTCACGGGCTGGAGCATACCCGTGCGCGTACGAGCACGCGGCCGCAGGGCGGCCACGCCGCGCGACACGCCCGGGCCCCGCCAGGCCCCTCGCTGTGGACGTGCTCGGCCCGCATGCAGGCGGCCGTGAGGCCCCGAAACGCAGCACGCGCACCCGAGGCGATGCCTCGCGTGCGCGTTGAAGGGGCCACGGGCGCCGCGGGGGCGGCGCGGGCTGGCCTGAGGGCCTAGGGGAAGGTGCCGCGCATGGCGCGGCGGGCGTTGATGATCTTGCGGCCGGACTTGGTGCGCATGCGGGCGCGGAAGCCCTGGTGGCGCTTCTTGTTCGGCGAGCGGCGGACGTGCAGGTGCATGCGAGGCTCCGGCGAGGCCCCGGGGGTTCCCGGGGCGAGGGGGGAATGTCGCCCAAGATGGGGCGCGGTCAAGGTGGCGGCAGCCTGACCCGGGGCATGGGACGGCCTAGAATCGGGGGCGCGTGCAGATCGGTGCCTGCCATGCCTGCGGAACGCCTTACACCAGCCAGGAGCTGGCCGGCCTGGGCATCCTGCGTGCCCGGCCGGCGGCGGCCGGCGGGCCGCGGCTGGAGTACCGCTGCGCCGGATGTGCCGTGGTGCTGACCCTGGTGCCGCACGGCGAGGGGCGCTACGCCCCGCCGGGGGCCAGCCCGCCCGGGCACGTGCCCGAGGAGGCGCGCCGGCCCGCGTGGACGCGCAGCGCCGCCGCGCCCGGGGCGAACGTGCCGGCAGGTGCAACAACGGGTGGTGCGGCAACAGGTGGCGCAACGACAGGTAGCGCAACGACGGGAGGCGCGACGACAGGTGCTGCAGGTGCTGCGGCACGTGCGGGCGCAGGTACGGGCACCAGCAGCGCCGCCGCGAGCGGGGCGCTCACGCTGGTGGCGGCCTACGAGCTGCTCGGCGTGCCGGTGACGTCCGACCGCGAGACGCTGGAGAAGGCCTTCCGGGCGCGCTCGCTGGCCTGCCATCCCGACAAGGTGGCGCACCTCGACGAGGACTTCCGCGCGCTGGCCGAGCTGAAGTTCAAGCGGCTGGTGGAGGCTTTCCGGCTCGTGAGCGAGGTGCACCCGGGCTAGGCAGGGCCTGCGCAGGCGGACGCCGTGGCGCGTGTTCGGCAGGCGTTTCGGGGCCAGAGGGGCCTGCCGGCCGATGGATGCGCCGGGCTGGGCGCGGTGTGGTGGAATGGCGCGCGATGGCCACGGCCCACGCCCCCACCCTGCCGACCGACGCGCCCGCCGGGGCGGGCGACGCGCGGCGCGCGCCGGCGCTGGTGCTGGCCGGCGCGCTGATGCTGGCGGCGGCGCTGATGCTGGCCAACCCCTTCTTCGGCTCCTCGACCACGGACTGGCCGTGGGAGGTGCTGATGCGTGCGCGCAGCCCGCTGGTGATGGCCAACTGGATCCTGTGGCTGCTCTCGGGCGTGCTGGCCATCGTGCTGGGGCTGCGCGGGCCGGTGGGCTCGCGCGCCACGTGGCTGGCGGCGCCGGCGCTGCTGCTGGGCCTGACCTGCCACAGCAAGCTGGCCGGCCTGCGCATCGAGGAGAACAGCCTGGCGGTCAACGCGGGCATCGGCCTGCTGATGGCGGGCTTCCTGCTGCAGGCCGGGCGCGAGCACGACCGCGCCGCGCGGCTGCTCAGCGGGCTGGGCGGCGTGCTGGTGCTGTGGTCGCTGGCCTGCGCCTTCGACTACGCGCTGGTGGAGGTGCCGCGCTCGCAGCTGGTGGTGAAGGTGGGCGACCTCGTCTCGCGCCTCACGGGCGGCGAGGTGACGGTGGCGCTGCCCAACTACGACGAGCACCTGGCCACGGCCGGCGCGCTGGTGCTGGGCTCGGCGCTGGGCGTGCTGGCGCTGGTGGGCGTGCGCGGAGCGCTGGCCGGGCGGCTGGGCATGGTGCTGCTGCTGGCCGCCTTCTGCATCCGCCCGGTGAGCTCGTTCGTGCGCGTGGTGTCGGTGGAGGGCTTCGACGCCGTCACGCTGGCCAAGCACCTGGCCGAGGTGCTGGTGGCCATGGGCCTGTCGTGGGCGCTGTTCTGCGCCGTGGTGCTCTCCGAGCTGGTCTCGGCGCCGCCCGCGGGCGAGGGAGCGCGCAGCGCATGAGCACGCACCTCGGCCTCGAGCCGCTGCCGCCGCGCCCGCCGGCCCCGCCGGCGCAGGCGCCCGCGCAGCCGGCCGCGCCCGCCTCCGAGTGGCTGTGGCGGCTGGGCTGCGTGGTGGCGGCGCTGCTCACGCTGGGCGTGCTGCTGGCCAGCTTCAACCCGCTGTTCGGCTTCTTCCTCAAGGACCGCGGCTTCGACGCGCTGCGCTGGCCGTGGGAGCTCTTCGAGCGGCCCATCGGCGGCGTGCTGGTGGCGTGGGTGCCCACGCACGTCTATGCCATCACCTTGCTGCTGGCCAGCCTCGCGCTGCTGGCCTGCAGCATGATGGCGCGCAGCAGCGGGCGCACGGGCCTGTGCGTGGCGGCCTTCGTGCTGGTGGGCGTGGCCGTGATGCCCGGCGCCAGCGAGTACATGCTGCTCTCGGCCGTGCAGGTGGGCCTGGCGCTGCTCACGGCCGGCACGCTGGCGCGCGGGCGCGACGTCGACCTGCCCGCGGCGCGCAAGGCGCAGGTGGTGGGCTGCCTGCTGCTGGTGCTCTTCGCCCTGCTGCCCTACCCCAACGACGAGCAGCTCACCTTCGAGAACCCCGAGATCCAGCAGCCCTACGTGAGCCCGGTGACGGCCACGGTGCGCGACCTCGCGCTGGTGCTGGGCGGCCACGACGAGCAGGTGAAGCTGCCCGGCGAGACGCTGCGCTCGCTGACGCTCTCCGACTGGGTGGGCGCGCACCTGGTGAACCTGCCGCTGCTGCTGGGCGTGCTGGTGGGCCTGCTGGCGCTGCTGGGCTGGGGCGGGCGCTGGGCTGGGCCGTTGCTGGTGCTGCTGCTGCTCGTGGCGGCGCTGGCGCCCTGCGTGGCGCATGCCGTGCGCGAGGCGGCCGCCTACCGCGAGGGCACGCAGGACGCGCTGGAGACGACCGAGGACCTGGTCTCGGTCTACGGGCGCAATGCCGCCGAGGCCTACCTGCTGGGCCTGAGGGCCGCGGCGCTGCCGCTGGCGCTGGCCATGACGGAACTGCTGCGCCGGCGCGCCACGACCGATTGATGGACGGCGGGCCGGGCGCGCGCGGGCCCCGCCCCGGCGGGTGCGGCCCGAGGCTGGCGCGGGCGTAGGCTCTAGGCATCCGCGGCCCCCACCGCCGCGCACGGAGGCCCGCGCCCGCGTGTTCGTGCTGCGCATCCGCACCGCCGGCGGCAGCCAGGAGCTGCGCCTCGCCCAGCCCAGCACCACGCTGGGCTCGGCGCGCGGCGTGGACGTGCGCCGCACCGACGCGGGCTGGCCCGCGCTGGCCGGCACGCTGCTGGTGCGCGGCTCGCGGCTGGTGCTGCGCGTGCCGGGCCCGGTGGGCGAGGTCGAGCTGGTGGCCGGGCAGGTGCTGCACTTGGGCGCGGCCCAGCTGGTGTGCGTGCCGGCGCCCACGCCGGCGCCCAAGCCCACGTCCGGCTCCCCGCCCACGCCGGTGGCACCTGCGCGCGCGGCTGCTGCAGCGACGGCGACGGCAGCGGCGGTCGCGGGCGCCCCGGCCGCTGCGCCCAGCCGGACCGCGGCCCCCACGTCGCACGCCACCGCGCCGCAAGCCCCGGCGACGCCGGCGCCCACGACCGAGGCCACGCCCGTGAGCGCCGCGGCGAGCGCGCCGGCACGCCGGGCCCCGGGCCGCAAGGCGGCGCCGGTGAGCGCGCGCAGCGCGCTGCACGGGCGCAGCTTTGACGTGGAGGTCTACGACCAGCTGCGGCGCATGCCGTGGATGGTGGCCTCGGTGGCGCTGCACGCGCTGGTGTTCCTCGCCTTCTGGATCGTGGCCCCGCTGGAGGACCGCGACGTGCAGGGCGGCATGGGACGCGTGCAGAGCGCCATGGTGACGCAGGAGGAGCACGAGCAGGCCACGCCCGAGCCCGAGCCCTCGCCGGTGCCCGAGGAGCAGGCCGCGCCCGCCGAGCCCACGCCGCTGCTGGAGCGCGAGCCGCGCGTGCCCACGCCCGAGTCGGCCGACGCGCGCGAGATCGAGCTGGGCCCCATGCTGGTGGAAGAGGAGGCGCCCACCGAGATGGGCACCGCGCCCAGCATGTCGGCGGCGCGCCAGCGCACCTCGCCGCGCCCCAAGGTGAAGGTGCCCACGCCGGCCTTCAGCCCCGAGCAGCAGGTGGACAAGGGCAGCTCGGACGCGCAGCGCAAGCAGGTGGCCGACCACCTGCGCGAGCGGCTGGGCATCGGGCGCGGTGGCGCCGGCCAGGCGCTGGCGCACCTCGTGGCCGACGACGTGCTGGTGGTGCAGGGCGAGTACGACCACCACGAGCACGTGCTGCGCGACCTGCAGATCCCCTACCGCAGCGTGGGCTACTACGAGCCGCGCTTTGCCTCGGGCGAGATGCTGCGCCGGCCGCGCTTCGTGTTCTGGAACTGCGGCAACGACCCGCCGCAGCGCGTGATCGACCGCGTGGCCGGCCCGCTGCGCAGCTTCGTCGAGCGCGGCGGCTTCCTGTTCACCAGCGACTGGGTGGTGGCGCACGTGCTCGGGCGCGCCTTCGGCGAGTACGTGGGCACGCACGGCACGGCCGCGGGCCTGCCCGAGCTGGTGGTGGACATCCGCCCCGGGCCGGGCATGGCCACGCACCCGCTGCTGGAGGGCGTGTTCCACGAGGGCGTGCAGGGCCGCTGGTGGCTGGAGACCAAGTCGGTGGACTGCGTGGTGAAGAAGCCCGACGTGGTCGAGGTGCTCATCGAGAGCCCCGAGCTCAAGCGCACCCACAAGCTCAGCAGCGCCGTGGCCGTCACCTTCCCCCACGGGCAGGGCCGCGTGCTGCACGTGGTGGGCCACTACGACCAGGAAGAGGGCAACGTGGCCGGCGTGGTGGCCGTGCAGCGCCTGGCGCTCAACTTCCTGCTGATGAGCCTGCGCGAGCGGCCGCT
>JBJTIJ010000108.1:0-8912 GCA_046094945.1 Planctomycetia bacterium
CAGCGTCGCCGTCCGTTCTCCCGCCGCAGCCCCCAGCACGCCTCCGGCGCGCTGGACGGGGAGCGGAGGGCCCATGAGGAGGACGACGTGTATCCGGCGTACACGAGGACGACGAAGGGGCCCGAGCGCCCCCGGCCCAGCGTCGCCGTCCGTTCTCCCGCCGCAGCCCCCAGCACGCCTCCGGCGCGCTGGACGGGGAGCGGAGGGCCCATGAGGAGGACGACGCGTATCCGGCGTACGCGAGGACGACGAAGGGGCCCGAGCGCCCCCGGCCCAGCGTCGCCGTCCGCTCTCCCGAGCTAGTTGCCGCCAGGCGCCTGTGGCGCCTGTGGCGCCTGTGGCGCCTGCGGCGGCGTGAAGTCGGCTTCGCTCAGGATGCCGTCGCCGTTGCGGTCCAGCCGCGCGAACGCCTCGTCGCTGCCCGGGAACTGGTCGCGCAGCACCTTGCCGTCGTGGTCATGGTCGAAGCGCTGCAGCAGCGCGCGCGGGTCGGGACCGCCGGCCTGGCCACCGGGCGCGCCCTGCGGCGGGCCGCCGGGCTGGCCCGCGCCCGGGCCTCCGGGGCCCCCCGGACCGCCCGGACCGCCGGGACCGCCAGGGCCACCGGGCCCGCGGCCGCGGTTCTTGGCGCCGCGCGCGAACTCGTCCTGCGAGATCTTGCCGTCGCCGTCCTCGTCGGCGCGCATGAGCCGCTCGCGCATGCGCTCGTCGAGCTCGCCGGCCTCGAGCCACCCGCTCTTGTCGGTGTCCAGCTCCTGGAAGCGGCGCAGCACCTGCTCGGGCGAGGGCTCGAAGCCCTGTCCACCGGGCTGGCCGGCACCGGGACCGCCGGGACCGCCCCGGCCCCCCGGACCGCCGGCCTGCGGGCCGCCGGGCTGGCCGGGCTGCCCCGGCTGGCCGGGGCCCTGCGGCTGGCCGCCGCCCATGGCGCCCATCAGGCCCTTGAGGTCGATCTCGGTGAGGAAGCCGTCCTTGTCGATGTCGAGGCGCTCGAAGTCGAACTCGCCCGTGTACTCGTCGCGCGAGACCTTGCCGTCGCCGTCCTTGTCCATCTTGGCCCAGCGCGCCTTGACCATCTCGGCGCGCGCCAGGCCGGGGCCAGCCTGATTGCCAGGACCGCCCTGGTTGCCGGGACCACCTTGGTTGCCGGGCCCGCCCTGCCCACGTCCGGGGCCGAAGCCGCCCGGCGGGCCGGGCCCGCCGGGACCACCGGGACCGCCGGGAGGCGGCCCGAAGCCCTCGCCGCCGGGGGGCGGGCCGCCGGGCTGGCCGGGCTCGTTGCCCGGGCCCTTGCCAGGACCCTGCCCGCCGCCCTTGCCGCCCTGGCGCCCCGCCGCCATGTCGCTGGCGTCGAGGAAGCCGTCCTGGTTGCGGTCCATGCGCTCGAAGACGGTGGGCTCGCCCTTCCACTCGTCGCGCGAGACCTTGCCATCGCCGTCGGTGTCCATCTCCTTGAGGCGGCGCATGCGCTCGCCGCCGCCGCCGCCGCCCTTGCCGGGGCCGCCGCCGGGGGCACCGGGCCCGCCCGGGTTGCCCGGGCCACCGGGACCGCCCGCGCCCGGCCCGCCGCCGGGCGCAGGGCCCTGGCGCGGGGCGGGCTTGTAGTCGGCCGGCAGGCCCAGCTCCTCGGGGGTGATGGCGCCGTCCTGGTTGCGGTCCAGCAGCGCGAAGGCCGCCTCGTCCGTGCCGGCCGAGCGGAACTCCTCCAGCGTCACCTTGCCGTCGCGGTTGCCGTCGAGGGCCTCGAAGAACTGGCTCTCGCGCGGGGGCGGGTCGTCCGCGCGCGCCACGGTGGGCAGCACCAGGCCCAAGGCGGCCAGCGCGGCCAGCAGGCGGAAGGTGACGGTCAGGCGGGTGCGGGTGGGCATCGCAGGTCTCCACGGGGCCGGCGGCCGCCCCCCGACAGGGTAGGCAGGGCCCGGGCCGCCCGCCACGGGCCCGGCCTCCACCCCCTCGGTGCTCACCCTCGTGGGCGGCTCACTCGCCCGCGAGGGTGAGCGTGAGGGCGTCGAGGCCGGCCCCGCCGGGGGGCAGCTCGAGCTCCAGCACATGAACCCCGGCCGGCAGCCGCAGGATCGGCCCCCAGCCGAAGGCCACGGTGTGCACCGGGAACTGGTCGATGGCCGCCAGCCGGCGCAGCAGCACGCGGCCGTGGGTGGCCAGGCCAAAGGAGCCCTGCCCCAGCTGCTGGTCCAGCCGCAGGAACACTAGCGGCTGCAGGTCCAGCCGGCCCACGGCCACGCCCTCGATGAAGTCCACGCGCAGGCGCCGCGCGGCGCCCTCCTCGCTGGCGCGGAAGGCCTTGGCGCTGGAGAGGATGCGCGGCACGCCGCCCTCCAGCAGGCCCATCACCATGCGCCGGCCGCCGTCCACCAGGCCCAGCAGCTTGCCGTTGTCGGCGTCGCGCATGTCGAAGAGCAGCCACGCGTCGTCGCCGCCCTCGTCCTCGGGCGGCAGCAGCACCTCGGCCTCCCCCGCGCGGTGGTCCACCTCGCCGGCCGAGAGGAACGAGGCCTCGCCGCCACGGCCGGCGAGCGCCAGGCCGCCGTCGGCCGGCAGCAGCGAGCCGCGGGGCGTGCGCAGCGCGGCCGCGCCGTCGAGCAGGAAGGCCGGCGCCAGCGTGCCGCGCTCGCCGTCGAAGAGGGGCACGTCCACCGTGGCCAGCGGCCGGCCGTCCAGCGCCAGGCCCAGCGGGCCCTCGCCGCCCACAGCCTCCAGCGCGAGCGCGTAGTCGCCGGCCTCCGGCACCTGCAACGTGACGCGCACGCGCCCGCCGTAGGCGCCGGCCTGCACCCAGCGCTGCTCGGCCTTCACCGGGTCGGCGGCCTCCAGCACCTCGCCCTCGCGCGTCATGCGCTCGCCCTCGATGCGCAGCGTGGCCTCCAGCAGCAGCGGTCCGGTGGTCTCGCGCCCCGGGCTGCCCGGCAGGCTGGGCCCGCGCTCGCCGCGCAGGAAGGCCAGCCAGTTGACATGGTTGGCGTCGTCCTTGCGGATGCGGTCGCCGCCCTTGTGTGGCACGCCGCCGTCGGCCACGGCCAGCGGCTTGGTGAGGAAGCGCGAGCGCTCGGGCCGCTTGCGGTCCACCAGGCCCAGCACGGTGCGATAGTTGGCGTACTGCTCTTCCAGTGCCAGCTCAGCACCGCGCGCGGCCGTGCGCAGCGCCAGCTTGCCCTGCCCCTTGCCGGCGTGGCACTCGGCGCACACCTGCGCCAGCGTGGGCGCGATGCGCACCACGAAGAAGGCGAAGTCGGGCTCGCCCTCGGGCGTGGGCGGCGGGGCGAAGGCGCGGGCCTCCACCTTCTTGCCCTGGATCCAGTCCACCATCGCGCCGTACTCGGCGCTGCCGATGCGGATGCGCGCGCCGCCGCCGTGCGTGACGCCGCCTTGGTCGGGGCCCAGCGCCTTGAGCAGCCACAGCGACTGCGAGGGGTTGCCCGGCTCGACCAGCCCCAGCAGCGTGCTGAAGTTGTCGCGCTGGTGCGACTCGCGCAGCGTGCGCCCCGGGGCGGGCTTGAGCACGTGCTTGCCCAGCCGCTTGCGCGGGTTGGCATGGCACTCGGCGCAGCGCTCGGCCACGATGGGCGCCACGAACTGCTTGTAGAAGCCGTAGTCGGGCCCCGTCGTGGGCGGGTCCTCGGCGCGCAGGCTGCGCAGCCCCGCGCCGGCCGCCACGAGCAGGCCAAGCAGCAGCAGCCCGCGCAGCGCGCCGCCCGGCACGCGCGAGCGTGCGCGGCCGCGCCGTCGCGCTCGGCCCTGCCGCTGCTCTCGGTCATGCCGCCGCTCTCGGTCATGCAGGGCGGTGGGGGGCTCGGGCGCGCGCATGTCATCATTGAACCCCAGCACGCGCTGGACGGCCCCTCCCGGCCGCGGATGGTGGCGCGTCGGGCGGCCCGCGGGAAGGGCGCCCGGGACAGGCTGCAGAGAAGGTGGCCTGTGCGGTGCGAGGCCCACGGGGCCGGGAGGTCGAGATGACAGATCAGGTGCCTGAGCTCGTGCGTGTCGAGGGCGAGGTGCTGCGGGTGCCCGACTTCCTGTGCTTCCCGCTGGCCGAGGTGCCCGGCGTCACCCACCGGGCGCAGAGCGGCTCCAACTCGTCCTGCTGGCGCGGCTACGTGGCCACCTGGGAGCTGCGCGAGGGGCGCGTGTGGCTGGCGGCCCTGCAGGGCCCTGAGGGCCTCGAGGGGCAGTGGGAGCTGCGCGACGGCCCGCCGCTGCTCGCCAGCTGGGTGAGCGGCCTCTACTGCCTGCCCCTGCAGCGCCACGGCGCGCGCAGCCGTCCGGGCCGCCCGGTGCGCAGCCGCCGCACGCACGGGCGCGCGGCCCGGCCCGCGCGGCTGCTCGAGCTCGAGGTGCGCGAGGGGGTCGTGCTGCGCCAGCGCCAGGTGCCCACCGGGCGCGCCGCTGCGGGCAGCGCCTGGTGGGAGGCGGCGCACTGGACGCGGCTGCCGGGGGCGCGTGGGCTGTTCACGCGCCGCGCGCGCAGCGACCCCGACGAGGGACGGCCGCAGGCCGGCGAGTTCCTGGGCGTGCACCTGCGCGAGGCGTGCATGCTCGCGCGCCACCGCGCCGGCCTGTCGTACGGCGACGTGCTGGAGCGCATGGGCCGCAAGCGGTCGGACGGCGGGACGCTGGCCGAGTGGGAGCGTGGCCACCGGCGCTGCGCCGCCGACTGGGTGCGTGGCGTGTGCGAGGCCGTGGGCCTGCCTGCGGCTGAGCGCGAGGCGCTGGAGGCGCGCGAGCAGGCTGGGCTGCAGGCTGCCTTCGAGCGCTGGCAGGCGCAGCCGCTGCGCCCGCAGCTCACCCTGCCGGTGGACCCCGACCTCGAGGACCTCGGCGAGTTCACCTACGAGGCGCCGCTGGAGGCCTGCGCCAGCGAGGAGGCCACGCTGGCCTGGGCCCGTGCCTGCTGTGCGCTGGCCTGGCGCCCGGGCGCGCTGCGCCTGTCGCGGGGCCTGCGCGTGCAGCTGGACAGCGCGGGACGCGAGCTGGAGCGCACTGTGCTGGGTACCTGCAGGCAGCCTTGACAGCCGGGGCGGCCGGGCGCAGGGTGAGGGCTGGGCCCGATGCCCGACGGAGGCCGCCATGACCTTTCCCGCTCCCGTGCTGGGCTGGTTCAGCCTCTCGGGCCTGCTGCTGCTGGTCAACTGGCTGGCGTGGGCCGTGGTCTGCTTCTGGATCTGGAAGAAGACCAAGGCGCTGGGCTACCTGGTCATGCTGGTGGCCTCCGGCGTGTTCGCCTTCGACTACCTGCTGGTGTTCTTCGACACGATCATGGCCGGCCCGGCGCTGACGGTGATCGCCTCGCTGGCGCTCACGGCGGGCTTCGTGCTCACGGTGCGCGGCCAGATCACGGGCGAGCTCGACGCACTGCGCAAGAAGGTGCACGACCTCACCGCCGGCACGCCGCCGGCCACGCCGCCGGGCTCGCCGGCCGGGGGCACGCCGACCGCGCCGCCGTCCGGGACGCCGCCGGCAGGCACGCCGCCCACGACGTGACGGCCTGCGTGCTGGCCCACACGGCGTGAACCCCTGCGCTGCGTGACGGGCGGCGCGCCGTGACAGCCTGCGCGGTGCGCGGCGCGGGCCCGGCGCGCGCCTACGCTGGGTGGCATGCTGCCCGCGGCGCTCTTCGTGGACCTGAGCCTGCCCGTGCTGCTCGAGACGCTGGGCTGGGCGGCCTTCACGCTGGTGGCGTGGTGGGTGTGGCGGCGGCGGGGCGGCATGGGGCCCTTGCTCGTGCTGCTGGGCAGCGCGGGCTACCTGGGCCGTGCCGGCGGCTTCCTGCTGGGCCTCTACTGGGGCGGCCACTGGCTCGACCTGGCCGCGCTGGCCGCGCTGGGCACGGGGCTCTACCTGCGCGTGCGTGCCGAGGTGGCCCCCGACGTGCGCCGCTGGCGCACGCGCATCAAGCGCTGGCTGGGCGGGCGCTAGCGCCATGGCAGGGCCGGGCATGAGCGAGCCGCTGGACACCGCCGCCGTGGCCGCGCACAGCGGCTGGGCCGTCGTGCACCGCGCCTCTACGCGCAGCACCAACGACGACGCGGCCGGGCTGCGGGCCGCGGGCGCGCCGGCGCGCACCGTGGTGGTGGCCGACGAGCAGCAGGCCGGGCGCGGGCGCGAGGGGCGGGCCTTCGCCTCGCCGCCCGGCGGCCTCTACGCCTCGCTGCTGCTGCCGGCGCGCGGCGAGGACCTGCCGGGCCCGGTGGTGGCAGCCGTGGCGCTGGCGGCCGCCGATGCGCTGCAGGCCGCCGGCGCGCGCGAGGTGGCGCTCAAGTGGCCCAACGACCTGTGGCTGGCCGGGCGCAAGGTGGGGGGCATCCTGCTGGAGGGCCCCGGCGGGCCGCGCGGGCTGGTGGTGGCCGGCATCGGGCTCAACGTGGCCGCCGTGCCGGCCGGCCTGCCCGAGGACCTGCGGCGCACGCTGGCGGCGCTGGCGCCGCACGTGGGCCACCCGGTGGCCCGCGAGGGCCTGCTGGTGGCGTTGCTGGCGGCGGTGGAGCGGCGCCTGGCGCAGCTGGAGGCGCCCGCCGCGCGCGCCGGGCTGGCCGCCGACTACGCCGCGCGCCAGGCCCTGCTGGGCCAGGCGGTCACGTGGCTGGAGGGCAGCACGCGCCAGTCGGGCCGCCTGCTGGCCGCCGGGCTGGAGGGGCTGGAGGTGGAGCAGCAGGGCCAGCGCCGCCGCGTGCGCCTCGAGCACGCCATGGACCTCAAGCCGGCCTAGGGGCCTTGCGCCGCACGGGCGCTGCCGGGCTGGGCGCCTGCGGCGCGGGCCTTGGTGCTACCGTGCCCCTGCGCCCTGCGGCGGGGGGAGGCGCCCGAGCCTCCCCCGCGGCCGCGAGCCCGGCGCACGCCCCGATGCGCGCCGCCCCCCTCGCCAGCAGCCCCAGCAAGACCGCCACGGTGATCGTGCTGGTGGTCTGCCTGCAGGTCATCGTGATCGGCGTGCTGGGCCTGGGCGCCATCTCGCGCGACCGGCGCGAGGCCTCCCGCGAGAGCCGCGAGCGGGCCGACAGCGACGCCATCGCCGACGCCGAGGGCATGCTGGCGCGCGTGCGCAGCGACCTGGACGAGGTGCTGGGCGAGGCCTTCGCCGTGGCCTCGCCCGAGGACCTGCTGCGCCTGCGCAGCCGCAGCAGCGGCCGCATGGTCGACCTCGTGCTGCAGCTGGAGGACAACGGCACGCTGCGCTGGATGAACGGCGTGCAGCGGCTGGGCCTGCCGCCCAAGGTGCGGCTGGAGCTGGAGTCGCAGGACATCTACGCGCGCGACGACATCGCCCCGCTGCGCCTGAGGCTGGAGGCGGCCCAGCGCCAGGGCGCGCACGCCGAGGCGGTGCGCGTGCTGGCCAGCCTGGTGGGCACGCACGCGCTGCGGCGCGACCCCGAGAGCGTGCCGCCGGGCTTCCCCGACGGCCTGGCGTGGGCGGCGGCGCTGCTCGAGCACGCGGCGCTGGCGCGCGCGCAGGGGCTGGTGCTGCAGCCGCCGCTGCGGCAGGTGCTGCTGCTGGCGCTGGAGGCGGCCGCCCTGCACAGCGGGCGCGACGGCGAGCGCGACGAGGAGTCGCTGCGCTACCTGCAGCGCATCCACGCCAACGCCGACGCGGCCATCGCCTGCGAGGAGGACCGCGACGCCCTGCAGGCCATGCTGCTGGAGTTCCGCCGCGCGCGCGAGGCGCTGGACCTGCTGCGCCCGGCGCTGGAGGCGGTGGCGCGCCGCTACCGCGAGGCCGAGCGCGCCGCCGGCGACGGCGCGCCGCGCATGGTGCTGGCCGCGCAGGGCGAGGTGCTGGCCGTGGAGCGCTCCGCGCGCATCCCCGACCGGCTGGTGCTGGTGCGGCTGCTGCCCGAGGAGGCGCGCAGCGTGGCGCTGGGCCGGCTGGACGAGGAGGCGCTGGCGCGCGGCGGCGTGCGGCTGGAGGTGCTGCGCAACGGCGTGAAGGTGCCCGGCCGGCCGCTGTGGCAGCAGGACCTGGTGCGCGAGGGCGCCTTCGAGCTGCCGCTGCGCGTGGCGCTCTACCGCGACCGCCCGCCGCCCGAGCCCTCGGGCGGGCGCAGCGAGGGCTTCTACTGGGGCATCATCGGCCTGGCCGCCAGCGGCCTGCTGGTGGGGGCGGTGGTGCTGGTGCGCGCCTGGCGGCGCGAGGTGCACCTGGCGCGCCTCAAGGCCGACTTCGTCTCCAACCTCTCGCACGAGCTCAAGACGCCGCTCACCAGCATCGCGCTCTACACCGAGCTGCTGCAGGAGGGCCAGCTGCAGGACGAGCAGGAGCGCGCCGAGGGCCTGGCCGTGCTGGCCCAGGAGAGCCAGCGGCTGCAGCGCATCGTGGCGCGCATGACCGAGGCGCTGGCGCGCGAGGCGCGCGGCGCGCCCTACGACCTGGTGGCCGGCGACCTGTGCGTGCCCGTGCGCGAGGCCCTGCAGCGCTTCCGGCGGCTGGTGCCCGAGCCCGGGCTGGACCTGCACGTGCACCTGCCGGCCGAGCCGCTGCCCGTGCGCATGGACGCGCACGCCATCGAGGACGCGGTCAGCAACCTGCTGGGCAACGCCTGGAAGTACAAGCGCGGCGACCGGGCGCGCATCGAGCTGAGCGCGCGCCGCAAGGGCACGCGCGTGCTGCTGGCCGTGGTGGACGACGGCATCGGCATCCCGCGCGCCGAGCGCAAGCGCGTCTTCGAGATGTTCTACCGGGCCGAGAACTACCTCACGCGCGAGGTGGCCGGCACGGGCCTGGGGCTGGCCCTCGTGCGCGGCATCGTGCGCGCGCACCGTGGCAAGATCCATGTCGAGGCCGGCCCCGGCGGGGTCGGCAGCGCCTTCCACCTGTCCCTGCCCTGCTGGCCGCGATGCTGGCCCCCGCCCTGTGCGCCCCGCTGGGCGCCGACACGCCCGCCGCGGCGCCGGCGGCGCCTGCG
>JBJTIJ010000109.1:0-6726 GCA_046094945.1 Planctomycetia bacterium
CACGAAGCCCAGCGCGAAGTCCACCGGGCTCTTGACCAGCCCCTCGCGCGCGCGGTCGCTGTAGAAGGCCTCCTTCAGCAGCGCCGACCTGCGCCACTTCCTCACGCGCACGCACTGGGGCGTGAAGGCCAGCGAGCTGGCCGCCGTCGAGGCGCAGGGCTTGCCCGCCTACGTGGACGCCATGCTGGAGCTGCCCACGCCGGGGCAGTCGGGCGTGGACCAGCAGGCCAGCCTGCTGCTGCGCAACACGAGCGACCCCGTAGGGCTGGAGGGCGGCTTCCCCAGCCACGGCCAGCTGGCGCAGTGGTGGCTGTGGATGATGCAGCGCACCAGCACGCCCTGGCAGGAGGTGGTGGCGCTGTTCTGGCACGACCACTTCGCGGCCAGCAACCTCGCGCTGGAGGACGACCGCCGCTACTGGACCACGTCGCACGTCAACCTCTGGCGTGGCCAGGGCTGCGGCAACCTCAAGTCGCTGGCGCTGGCCATGGCGCGCGACTGGCTCATGCTGCAGTGGCTCGACGGCATCCTCAACCGCGACGGCGCGCCCAACGAGAACTTCGCGCGCGAGTTCTGGGAGCTGTTCCTGCTGGGGGTGGACCAGGGCTACACGCAGGCCGACATCGTGGAGGCCGCACGCGCCTGGACGGGCTACCGCGTGCGCTTCAACACGGCCACGGCGCGCGCCTTCATCGAGTTCGACCCGGCGCGCCACGACGGCGGCAGCAAGCAGGTGCTGGGCGTCACCATCCAGGCGCAGGACACCACCGACGACTTCCAGGCGATGGTGGACATCACCTTCGCGCAGCGCCCCGTGGAGCGCTTCATCGCGCGCAAGGTGCTGGAGGCGTTCTGCTGCAGCAGCCCGCCGGACAGCCTGGTGGACGCGCTGGGCGCCGTGCTGCGCGAGTCGGGCTGGGAGCTCAAGCCCTTCTTCCGCACGCTGTTCCTCTCGGAGGCCTTCTACAGCGACCGCGCGCGCGAGGGGCTGGTCAAGAGCCCGGTGGACTTCGCGCTGGGCTTCGTGCGCTCCACGGGCCTGTGGATCCAGGAGCGCGCGATGGACCCCGGGCTGGAGGCCATGGGCCAGCGCATCACCCAGCCCCCCACCGTCAACGGCTGGCCGGTGGGCGAGGCTTGGCTCTCGGCCCAGCAGATGGTGGCGCGCGCCAACGGCATCAACTCCGTGCTCTCGCAGCGCAACTTCCAGGCGGGGCTGGGCATCTCGGTGGGCAGCCTGCTGCCCACCGGCACGCCCACCTCGGCGCAGGTGGTGGACGCACTGCTGGGCCACCTCGACCTCGAGGCCAGCAGCGCCGACCGCACGCGCTACATCACCTACCTGGACACCGCGGTCGTCAACGGGGTGCCCACGGCCGACCCCTTCGACCCGTCCAGCTACGCCGACGTCGAGCTGCGCGTGCGCGGCCTGCTCTACGTGATGTCGCAGCACCCGCGCTACGCGATCCGCTGAGAGGAGGTCCCATGTGCACGCACCACGACCGCCCCCACCTCCCGCGCCACGCCAGCCGGCGCGACGTGATCAAGCTGGCGCTGGGCAGCCTGGGCATGGCCGCGCTGGGGCCCAGCCTGCTGCGCCGCCTGCCCGTGGCGCAGGCCGCGCCGCAGGACATCACGCGGCTGGTGCTGGTCAACCTCGTGGGCGGCAACGACGGGCTCAACACCGTCATCCCGCGCACGCTCAGCGAGTACTACACGCGCCGCCCCACCATCGCCGTGCCGGCCGGTCAGGAGCTCGCCCTCACGGGCGGCTCCAACCCCACCAGCCGCTACGGCCTGCACCCCTCGCTCACGCGCCTGCGCAGCCTGTGGCTGGAGGGCTCGGCGGCCGTGGTGCAGCGCGTGGGCTACCCGTCGTGGAACCAGAGCCACTTCGAGAGCAGCGACATCTACTCCTACGGCGTGCGCAACGGCTTTGGCGCGCTGGCGGTGCCGCAGGGCGGCTGGATCGGGCGCTGGTGCGACCAGTACGCGCCCACGCCGCTGGGCGCGGTGGCGCTGCGCGCCGGCCGGCCCACCGACTTCGCGGGCGCCAGCACCAGCCTGTTCACGGCCAACGACCTGGCCTCGTTCCGCTACAGCGCCGACCCGGCCTACCCCGAGGACCAGGCCCACCGGCTGGGCGTGGTGCAGCAGGTGCTCGACAGCCACGCCACGCCGGGCCTGTCGCAGGACGCCCGCGAGGCGCTGGGGCTGGGCCAGCAGCTGGCCGACCAGCTGCAGGCCGCGCTGGCGGCCTACACCACCAGCGTCACCTGGCCCACCAGCGCGCTGGCCTCCGCCCTGCGCGACGCGGCGGTGCTGGTCCAGGGCGGCTTCGAGACGCGCCTCTTCTACGTGCAGGCGGGCGGCTTCGACCTGCACGGGGCGCAGGGTGCGGCCACCGGCAGCCACGCCAGCCTGCTGTCGACCGTGGACGCCGCGCTGGGCGCCTTCGTGCAGGACATGAAGGACCGCGGCCTGTGGAACAGCACGCGCATCGTGGTGCACAGCGAGTTCGGGCGGCGCGCCTACGAGAACGGCTCCAACGGCACCGACCACGGCCACGCCAACGCGTGGTTCGTGCTCGGCGGCGGCATCCAGGGCGGCTCGCACGGGCCCGACCTCGTGAGCGCCGACCTGCAGGGCGAGTTCCCCGACTACGCGGTGGACTTCCGCGACGTGTGGCGCGACGTGCTGGCCCAGCACCTGGGCTCGTCGGACCTCACGCAGGTGTTCCCCGAGTCGCAGCCCACCTCCACCCAGCTGGGGATCGCCTGATGCGCCGCCTCGCACCACTCCCCCATCGAATCCTGCTGCGGCCGCGCCTGCTGCTGCCGGTGCTGCTGCTGCTGCTGGCGCTCGGGGCCTGCGGCGGCGGCGGCAGTGCCGCCCGCCTCGCCTTCCTGCTCGACCCGGCCGCCTACCGCGTGGGCGAGCCCATCGCGCCCAACACGGCCAGCGCCACCGGCTGCACGGTGACCTCCTACAGCGTGAGCCCGCCCCTGCCGGCCGGCCTCGTGCTCGACCCCGCCACGGGCGCCATCACGGGCATGCCTACGGCCGAGGCCGGCTGGCAGGCCTACCGCGTCACGGCCGCCCACGCTGGCGGCAGCGTGGCCGTGGACATCGACCTGGCCGTGGGCGCGGCGCTGCCGGCCGAGGTGGGCTCGCTGGCGGCGGGCTTCGTGGCCGAGCGCGTGGCCACGGGCCTGGCCTTCCCCTCCTAGATCGCGCTGGCGCCCGACGGGCGCGTGTTCTTCAGCGAGCTCAAGAGCGGCAAGGTGCGCGTCATCGCCCCCGACGGCACGCTGCTGGCCACGCCGTGGGCCACGCTCGCGGTGCAGGGCGCGGGCAGCCACCAGGGCCTGCTGGCCCTGGCCCTCTCGCCCACCTTCGCCAGCGACGGGCGCCTGTACGTGCTGTTCAGCGCGCCCGCCGACGGCACGCACGCCTCCGACCACATGCGGCTGGAGCGCTGGACCGAGTCCGGCGGCCTGGGCGGCTCGCCCAGCGTGCTGCTCGACAGCCTGCCCACGGCCGCGACGAACAACGGCGCCGACATCGTCTTCGACCTGCAGGGCAACCTGCTCGTGAGCCTGGGCGACAGCAACCAGCCCGCGCTGGCGCAGGACCTCGCGGCCCGCCCCGGCAAGGTGCTGCGCATCGCGCCCGACGGCTCGGTGCCGGCCACCAACCCCGACCCGGCCAGCCCGCTGTGGTGCCTGGGCCTGCGCAACACCTTCGGGCTGGCGGTGCACCCGCTCACCGGCGACCTCTTCGGCGTGGACAACGGGCCGGCGGCCGACGACGAGCTCAACTACCTGGCCGCCGGGCGCAACTTCGGCTGGGGCGCCACCGGCACCATCCCGGGCCCGGAGGCCGGCCTGCGCATCCGCGTGTGGCCCACCGAGATCGTGCCCACGGCACTGGCCTGGCACGGCGGGGCAGGCTTCGGCGCCGACTACGCCGACGACCTGTTCCTGTGCTCCTACGACGCCGAGCAGGTGCAGCGCCTGCCGATGTCGGGCAGCGCGCGCACCGACATCGACGCCGAGGAGGTGTTCCTGCAGTTCGTGCCCTCCGGCACCAGCCACAAGCCGCTGGACATCGCGGTGGCCTGGGACGGCGCGCTGTGGGTGAGCACCTTCACCTCGATCTACCGCATCCGCCGCCTGTAGGCCGCGGCCGCCGGGCGCGGGCTATGCTGCGGGCATGGACGCCGCCCTCCCGCCCTGCAGTGCCTGCGGCGCGCCGCGGGCCCGCGCTGGGGCACGCTGCAGCGCCTGCGGCGCCTGGCCTGCGGGCGTGGCGTGGGACCGCGCGCTCTACTACGGCTTCGCGGGCCTGACGGCCGTGGCCATGCTGGCGCGCTGCCTGCTGCGCCGGCTGGAGCCGGGCACGCCCACGCTGGGCGAGCTCTGGCAGGCCTGGCTGCACCCGCTGGTGGTGCTGCCGCTGGCGCTCACGGGCGTCTACGCCATGCGCGTGTGGCGGCGCCGCTAGCGCATGCGGCTGGACCTGCTCGACTTCGACCTGCCGCCGCGGCTCATCGCGCAGGAGCCCGCCGCCACGCGCGAGGGCGCGCGGCTGCTGGTGCTGGACCGCCACAGCGGCGCGCGCGAGCACGCCCACGTGCCGCGGCTACTGGGGCTGCTGCGCGCCGGCGACCTGCTGGTGGACAACGACACCAAGGTGCGCCCGGCGAGCCTCTTCGCCCGGCGCGCCAGCGGCGGGGCCGTCGAGCTGCTGCTGCTGGAGCCCGCCCCGGCGCTGGGCAGCGGCCTGTGGCGCTCGCTGCTGCGCGCCAACCGGCCCGTGCGCGAGGGCGAGGTGCTGCAGCTCACCGACGGGCAGGCCGACATCGAGGGCTGCGTGCGGCTGGCGGGCCGCGACGCCGAGGGCCTGTGGCTGGTCAGCGGCGAGGGCACCGCGCTGGAGCAGGCCATGGCCCGGGGTGGCGTGCTGCCGCTGCCGCCCTACATCCACCGCGAGGCCCGCGACCGGCGCACGGCGCTGGACCGCGAGCGCTACCAGACCGTCTACGCGCGCGAGGAAGGCGCGGTGGCCGCCCCCACCGCAGGGCTGCACCTCACGCAGGCGCTGCTCGACGGGCTGGCGGCCGCGGGCGTGGCGCGCGCCAGCGTGACGCTGCACGTGGGCCTGGGCACCTTCCAGCCGGTGCGCGTGGACGACCTCGACCAGCACCGCATGCACCGCGAGGCCTGGCAGGTGCCCGAGGCCACGGCGCAGGCCGTGCGCGCCACGCGCGCGCGCGGCGGGCGCATCGTGGCCGTGGGCACCACCACCGTGCGCACGCTGGAGGCCGCGGCCCTCGCCTGCGCCGACGGCCTGCCCGCCGCCGGCGCCGGCAGCACCGACCTGCTCATCCAGCCCGGGCACGTGTTCCGGGCGGTGGATGCGCTGCTCACCAACTTCCACCTGCCGCGCAGCACGCTGCTGGCGCTGGTGGCGGCCTTCACCGGGCGCGAGCCCATGCTGGCGGCCTACCGCGAGGCCGTGGCGCAGGGCTACCGCTTCTTCTCCTACGGCGACGCCATGTTCATCGCCTGAGGCACCCCTGGGGCCTGAGGGGGCGGGTGGAGGGAGCTAGCGCCCGGCGCTGCCGGCGGGCTCGCGGCGCTGGCGCAGCATGAGCAGGCCGCCCACGAGGTGCAGGGCGGCCACGCCCAGCAGCACGATCCACACGATGCGCAGCGGCCACGCGCCCAGCCAGTCCACGGGGCTGGGATTGGCCGGCTTGGCGCGGCCCGTGAAGAAGTAGCTGCTGTCCAGCAGCAGGTTGATGCCCGTCACCAGTGCGCAGGCCAGCACCGTGAAGCCGATGGTGCGCATGCGCCCCTGCTCGGTGATGCGCGTGCCGGCCACCTGCAGGTTGAGCAGCGCCACGGCCAGGATCTGCCAGTGCAGGATCCAGAAGGCCCAGAAGTCGGGACTGTCAGGCTCGGCCGTCACGGCCGGAGTGAGGTAGGCCATGGTGGAGAGCGCCAGCCCCCACAGCACGGGCAGCTGGTGGCGCAGGGCCGCGGCCGGCGCCGCCGACCACAGCGACCAGCCGGCCGCGATCCAGGCCAGGTCGCACAGCTGCAGCGGCAGCGAGTGCTGCCAGGTGAAGTTTCCGGGCCAGCAGGCCTTGACCAGCCAGGCCGCGTTCACGCCCCACAGCAGCCAGGCGCCGGCGCGCCGCCAGCGCAGCGCGCCCGAGGGCCCGTGCACGCGCACGATGCGCCGGCCCCACACCAGCAGCGCCCACCAGCCCAGCAGCGACAGCAGCACGGCCAGCACGTGGACGAGGCTGTAGGGCTCGAAGGCCGCCAGCGCCGTGCAGGGCATGCCCGGGTCCATGGGCCCATGCTACCGCCCGCGCCACGGGCCGCAGCCCGGCTAGGCTCGGCCGCATGCCGCACGCCACCCGACCGCACGCCACGCCCGGCCTGACCGCCCCGCGGGCCCCGCGCCCCGCCCACCTCGCGCCGCAGGTGCACGCCCTGCCGCAGGCGCCCGCCTCGCCGGGCGTGCGGCGGGGCCTGGCGCTGGCCGTGCTGCTGCTGGCGCTCGCGGCCGCCACGCGCGGCCGGCCGGCCTTGCGCGACGCCGCCGCCGACGGCACGCCGGCCGCGCCGCCGGCGGCGCAGGCACAGCGCCTCGTGGACCACGTGCGCCCGCTGGCCAAGGGCCTGCTGGAGCGCGAGCGCGAGCGCGCCA
>JBJTIJ010000110.1:0-1091 GCA_046094945.1 Planctomycetia bacterium
CGCCCTCGGCGGCCGCCCGGGCCGCACGGCACTCTTGCTCGTCGCGCTGCGCCGCGTGCAGGGGACCGCCGGCGCGCGCGCCGCGTTCGGTGCGGTGCTCGCCCAGCAGGCGCTCGACCTCGCCAGCCACCTGCTCGTCCAGCGGCGACTGCTGCACCACGGCGCCCTGGCCACCCTGCAGCCGCTGCAGCAGGCGCGCATGCTGGCCCGCGCTGGCCTTGAGCGGGTCGCCCGGGCTGTCGCCCTGCCAGGCGAGCAGGTGGGCCCACTGGCCCTGCAGCTGGCTCGCCGCCGAGCGGCCACCCGCCGCCTCCTCGACGTCCCGCAGTGCCCCAAGGCGCGTCTCGGCCTCGTCGTCGCGCCACGCAGCGCCCCCGTCCGCGCTGAGCCGGGCCGTGCTGCCGCGCGGCCCGGCGAAACGCTAGTGCCGCGTGTAGGTGCTCCCGCCGGCCTCGAAGCGCAGCGTGACCTCGGGCATGCCGCCGCCATGGGCCGAGCGCATGGCCTCGTGCGTCGTGCCGCCCACGGAATGGCGCAGGAACAGCGCCCGGTGGATGGCCTCGGCGAGCGTGCTCTTGCCCGACTCGTTGGGCCCGCCCACCACCGTGCGGGCGGCGTCGAACTCCACCTCGCAGTCGCGGTGCACGCGGTAGTTCTGCACATGGACCGAGAGGATGCGCATGGCCTAGGCCCTCCCTGCGGGCTGCGTGCCGGCATGCACCAGCTGGTAGAGCTGTTGCAGGGCCTCGCGCGCGACCTCGCCCGGCGCCCCCGGCAACGCGAGCTGGGCCACCAGCCCGCGCGCCACGCTGGCGATGGCCGGGTCGCCCAGGCGCTGGCCCAGTCCCTCCAGCTCGTCGGGCTGGGGCTCGAGGCCCACGCGCCGGTCCAGCTTGAGGCGCACGAGGCGCGCCTCCAGCCGCTGCAGCAGCTCCTCGAGGCGCTGCGTGCCCGAGAGGCCCAGGCGCCCGGTGAGCGTGAGCTCGAGCAGGTGCGTGCTGACGTCCCGGCCCACGCAAGCCTCGACGGCGGCCTCGAGGCCGGCGAGCCCATCGTCGCCCAGCACCTCGTGCTCGAGCGCGGTCCATGCG
>JBJTIJ010000111.1:0-1252 GCA_046094945.1 Planctomycetia bacterium
GCCTGGCGCCCATCCTGGTGCTGGCGACGCTGGGCGTGGGCAGCGCCATCCTGACGGCCGCGGGCCTGAACTTCCTGGGCCTGGGGCCCGAGGCGCGCGTGCCCGAGTGGGGCGTCATGCTCGGCGCGGCGCGCAGCCAGATGACCACCGGCGACCAGTGGCTGGTGCTGCCGCCGGGGCTGGCCATCGCCGTCACCGTGCTGGGCTTCAACCTGCTGGGCGACGGACTGCGGCGCGCGCTCGACCCGCGCTCGCGCTAGGCCGCCGGCACGCGCCGCACCGCACGCACCGCATGGCCGTGGCGGCGGGTGGCGCCTCGCTACAGGTCGAGCGTGGCCACCCAGGGCGCGATCTCGCAGAGGTCGGCCAGCTTGGTGATGCCCGCGGGCGCGCGGCGCGGGCCGCGCATGCCCTCGCCGCCCACCGCCAGGTGCACCTCGGCGGGCAGCTGCTTGCGCAGCTCGGCCAGCACGCGGTCGGTGGCCACGCCGCCGTTGGCCAGGCTCACGCTCACGGCCACGCCGCGCGCGCGCGTCTCGGCGGCGGTCTTGACGATCTCGCCGATGGGCGTGTTGGTGCCCAGGATGCGCACGCGCCCGCCGCCGGCCACCACGCCGATGGCGGCCATCTGCAGGCCCATGCCGTGGCGCTCCTCGGGCAGCGTGGCCAGCACCACCAGCGGGCCCGTGGAGAGCTCGCCCATGCGGTCGCGCAGCGTGCGCAGCAGGTCGTCCACCACCTCGCTGAGGAAGTGCTCGTGGCGGATCTCCAGCCGGCCGTCGGCCCACTCGCGGCCCACGGCCTGCATCAGCGGCGCCAGCCGCTCGGTGAGGAAGGGCAGCGGCTCCATGCGGTTCCAGGCCTCGCGCAGCGAGCGGCGCAGGCGCGGGCCGTCGAAGTCGCGCACCCACTCCAGCAGGCGCTGCGTGATCTCGTTGCTCTCGGCGGCCTTGTTGCCCGCCGCGAGGTACTGGTCGAGCGCGGCCTCGTCGAGCATCACGATCTCGGAGGCGCGGCCGCCGCGCGCCAGGGCCTCGGCCACGCGGCGCAGCCAGGTCACGTCCTCGGGGCGGTAGCGGCGGTGGCCGCTGGGCCGGCGCACGGCCGCGGGGCGCTTGTAGCGGCGCTCCCAGGCGCGCAAGGTGGCCTCGGTGATGCCCGTTGCCTCGGCCAGGTCGCCGATGCTCAGGCCGTCGTCCTGGGCCGGCTGGGGCTCCTGCGTGGCGGCTGCGCTGCGCTTCATGGGCATCTC
>JBJTIJ010000112.1:0-1123 GCA_046094945.1 Planctomycetia bacterium
CCAGCGTCGTGGCCGTGCTCTGGCCCGGCTCGGTGGACGAGATCCTGCGCCAGGCGCGCGCCGGCACCGCCCTGTGGCTGCCGCTGCTGGACTGGATCTGCCAGCGCCTCGTGGGCGAGGCCCGCGAGTTCAACCACCTGCTGGTGAAGGCCCTGCTCGCCTAGGTCCTGCGGGCGCTGCGGCAGGGCGGCCTGCCCCGGGCTGCAGCACGCACGCCATGCTGCACGCGTGTCATGTGGCCCGCACGCCATGCTGCAGGCGGCTGCCTGCTGGCTGCTGGCGAGTCCCCTGCGCCCCCGGCCTCGTGCGGAAGGGATGGTGGCCAGGGCCGGAGTTGAACCGGCGACCCTGCGATTTTCAGTCGCATGCTCTACCAGCTGAGCTACCTGGCCAGGTCGCGGATGCTGGATCCTGCGGGGAGGATGAGACACCGGCGGCGGCGCAAAGGCCAGCCTTGGCCCGGGTGAGGGCCCGCGCGCGCCGGCGCCTAGGCCGGACGGGTCGGCGCGCGGCCCAGCACCGCGGCGATGTCGGCGCGCACCTGCGCCACCAGGGCCTCGCGCGAGGGGAAGCGCTGCTCGGCGCGCAGGTGGCGCACCAGCTCCACCTCCAGCACCTGCCCGTAGAGGTCGGCCTCGAGGCCCGGCACGTGCACCTCCAGCGTGGGCCGCAGGCCGGGCTGGCCGTGCGTGAAGGTGGGCCGCGTGCCGATGTTGGCCACCGCGCGCCGGCGGCCGCCGGCCACCTCGACGGCCACCTCGTAGACGCCCGCCGGCGGCAGGATCTCGCCCTCGAGGTCCACGTTGGCCGTCGGGAAGCCCAGCTGGCGCCCGCGCCCGTCGCCACGCACCACCGTGCCGTAGAGCGCCACCGGCCGGCCCAGCATGGCCGCAGCCTGCGCGAGCCGGCCCGCCTCGATGGCGTCGCGGATGCGCGAGGAGGAGATGGGCTGCGGGCCCTCGGCCACGGGCGGGGCCTCCTCCACGAGGAAGCCGTGGCGCGCGCCCAGCGGGGCCAGCGTGCGCGCGGTGCCCGCGCCGCCGTGGCCGAAGCCGCCGTTGTAGCCGAACAGCAGCGCACGCACCGCGAGCCCCTCCACCAGCACCTGCTGGGCGAACTGCTC
>JBJTIJ010000113.1:0-9065 GCA_046094945.1 Planctomycetia bacterium
GCTTGAAGGCGCCCAGGTCGAGGTCGCGCACCTGGCGGCTGAGGCTGCGGGCCACCGAGCTGGCCACGCCGGGGATGCCCAGGCCAGGGACCACCTCGGGCCCGCCCTGCTGCACCGGCTCCGGGCCGGCATGGGCCACCAGCGTGCCGTTGCGGCGCACGATGGCCACCTGGCTGGCCTCGCCGCGCTGCACCAGCCGGCGGGCTGCGGCCTGCGCGCGCTCCTCCTGCAGGCGCTGCTCGCGCTCGCGGCGCGAGCGCAGCGGCCAGGCGTGGGGCTCGCGCACCAGCGCGCCCTCGACCTCGACGCGCGCGAAGAGGGCCTCGAGGCCGGCCTGCGTGCCGTCGCGGCGCACGCTGCGCGCCAGCGCCACGATGGGCTCGAGGGTGCTGTCGCCGGGGCAGGCGCGCACCAGGTCGTCCACCACCTTGCCCAGCTCGACGTCGGCGCCGGTGCAGAAGCACAGCTCGGCCAGCAGCACGCGCGGCTTGACGGCGCGGGCGTTGAGGCGCGTGGCCCACAGCAGGTGCTCGCGCGCGCGCTGCGCGTCGCGGGCCTGCAGGTCCTCCAGGAAGGCCTGCAGGTGGATCTCGCCCAGCAGCAGGTGGGGCGTGTCCAGGTCGGGATGTGCGCGCGCGTAGGCCTCGGCCGCGCGCAGCGCCTCGGCCGGCATGCCCACGTCGTGGTAGAGGGCCACCAGCTGCTCGTGGGCGCGCGGGTCGTCCTCGCGCTCGACCTGCTCCTTGAGCGTGCTCAGGCCCTTGGAGGCCTGCGCGCGGCGCACGGCGTGCTTGAGGTCGCGCAGCGGCTCGGCGGCCGGCCAGCGCGCGAGGCCCTTCTCCACCTCGCGTGCGGCCTCCTCGAAGTGGCCGGCGGCCATGCGGGCACGCACGCGCCCGAGCACGGACTCGAGCGAGCGGCCGGCGAAGAGGTCCGAGAGGAGGCCCACGGGGATCTGGCTCCAGGCGGGCTCCAAGGCCCGCGGCACGTGCCCTATCGGCCGTCGGGGGCCTGCGGGTGTAGCCCCTGCCGCGCAGTGCGCCGGACCGCGTCGCGCCCCCTCCCGCCCGGTGTTGCGCCAGATGGACACGCCCCCCGGGCGGCCTGTTCGCATCTTGTTCGCAGCGCGCCCCGGCGGGCCGCGAGGATCAGCGCTCGACGGCCACCAGCGTGGTGCCGACGAGCACGTAGATGGCGTCTTGCGTGGACATCAGCGGGCCCCGCGGGGCTTCGGCCAGGGGCGCTGCCCAGCGCAGGCGGGCGGGCTCGGCGGGACTGGCGGCGCGCAGCACCTTGTCGCTGCCGGCCACCACCACGCCCAGCGCGTCGGCGGCCACGTGCGTGCCGCCGCTGCCCAGCGCCTCCAGCCGCACCGGGGCCTGCGCGCCCACGCCCAGCCACCAGGTGCCGTTGCTGGCCACCCAGGCCACGCCGGCCTCGCAGGCCGCCGGCTCGATGTCCAGCACCGGGCTGGCCGTGCCCAGCGTGACGGGCGCGCCCTTGGGCCCCTGGCGGCGCACGCCGTCCTCGCCGGTGCCCAGCAGCAGGATGCCGTCGCCGTGGGGCACGGCCAGCGTCAGGCCGCGGCCGGAGGCGGCCAGGTTGGTCACCTCGCCCGTGCGCGCCGCGTGCAGCGTGGCGCCGCCGGCGATGGTCGAGATCACGAAGCCACGCGCCGTGGCGTAGGGTGCCTGCGCCGGCGGGCCGGCCAGCTCGCGCCGCCACAGCTCGGTGCCGTTGGCCAGCTGGTAGCCGTAGAGCGTGCCCTGCTCGTCCACGACGCACACCACGCCCTCGTGCAGGGCCGGCGCGCGCTCGAGCCGGCCCAGCACCTGCACCTCCCACGAGGTGCCGCCGCCGGGCTTGACGCGCAGCGTGCGCTGGCCCTGGATGCGCCAGTCGGGGCCTGAGGGCCAGGTGCCGCCCTTGCGCGTGGGGTTGGCCTGCTTGGCCGTGATCGTGGCGCCCAGCAGGCCGCTGCGCGGGTCGACCGGGCCGGTGGTCAGGCCGTCGTCGAGCAGCACGATGGGGGTCTGCTCGGCGCTGGTCCAGGCAGCGATGATGCGCCGCTCGGGCGGGCTCTTGAGCACCCAGCGCGGGCCCTCGGGCAGCTCATGGCGCAGGCGCGGGTTGAAGGTGGCGGGGTCGACCGCGCCCTCCTTCACGTCGGCGTAGCTGGGCAGGCGGATGGCGGCCGCCGTGCGGCCCGGCATGCGCAGCACCACCAGCGTGTCCTCGAAGGGGCTGTAGGCCAGCACGCAGGGCGTCACCAGCGTGGTGTCCTTGCCGGCCAGCAGCACCTGCGCGCCCGCGGGCGTGGACTCCAGCGCCACCGCCACGCGCAGCTCGCGCGTGAGGTCGTTGTCGAGCATCTCCTTGAGCGTGGCCAGCGCCTGGCGGCCGGCGGCCTCCAGGTCGCCGCGCTCGCGGGCGGCGTCGATCTCGGCCTTGAGCGCCGCGCAGCGCTCGATGTCCTTCTCGACGTTGCGCAGCAGGCGCGTGGCCTGCTCGCGCACCGTGTCGTCCTCGAAGGCCGTGTTGCGCGCGGCCAGCAGCAGGCCCTGCGCCTTGCGGAACTGGCCCGAGCGGAAGGCCTCCTCGCCGGCCTGCAGGCTGGCCTCGGCGGCCTTCTTGATCTCGGCCAGCACGAGGTCCACGCGCTGCTGCACGCTGGCGCGGCGCGTCTCCAGCCCCTGCACGGCGTCCTCGGCCACCGCATCGGGGCCCTTGGCCTGCGCGGCCAGCGCCGCCGCATGCTCGCTGATGGGGTGGCGCGGCACCTCGGGCAGGGCGCGCACCTCGTCGGCCAGCGCCTGGGCCCGCTGGCGCAGGTCGCCGGGCTGGTCGGGCGAGCCGGCCAGGCCCTGCACGTGCTTGCGGAAGGCCTCCACCTTGGCCTGCGCCTGCGCGTCGGCCGTGCTGATGGCCACGCTGGCCTGCTCGAGCGTGGCCTGCAGCTCCATGCGCGCCTGGCGCTGGATCCACCACCAGCCGCTGCCGGCGCCGGCCACCAGCAGGCACAGCAGCACCAGCAGGGCCTGCACGCGCTTGCGGTGGCGCGCCCGGTGCACCATGCCGTCCATGTCCGACAGGCGCAGGCGCACGTCGTTGCGGCTGGGGTCGAGCTTGAGCGCGCGCGTGAGGCAGTCGCGGGCGGCCGAGTTGCGCTGCACGGCCAGCAGGTCGTCGGCGCGCCGCGCCAGCGCCGCGGCCGCGCCGCGCACGTCGCCGCCCTGCGCGCACAGGTCGGCCAGCACCATCAGGTCCTCGCTGGGGGCCTCGTTGGCCTCCAGGAACGCGAACAGGCGCTGTGCGGCCTCCAGCGGCCGGCCCACCGCCATGGCGCCGTGGATGAGCGTGCGCAGGGCGTCGAGGGCCTCGCCGCGCTGGGCGCGCAGGCGCTCGCGGTGGCGCAGGTAGTGGTCGCAGGCGCGCCCGGCCGTGGTCGGGTCGCCCTCGCGCATCTTGAGCGCGCGCAGCAGGCTGGCGAAGACCTCCACCTCCTGGCCCTCGGGGGCCTCGGCAGCGCAGGCGTCGAGCTGGGCGGCGGCGGCGATGGGGTCGCCGGTGGCCTCCAGCGCGTCGGCCAGGCGCAGGCGGGCCTGGTAGGGGGCGTCGCTGCGCGCCAGCGCACGCTGCAGCAGCTGCAGCGCCGCGCTGGCCTCGCCGCGCGACAGGCGGTCGTCGGCGCGCGCCACGAGGTCTTCCGTGGGCACGGGGCGGATGGCGCCGCCCTGCAGCAGGGCCACGGCCACCTGCATGACCACGTAGCGCGAGACGGCCGAGCGCTCGGAGACCTCGCTGAGGTCGTGGAAGCCGTCGATCTGCTCCACCACGCGCTGGGCCTGCAGGGGGTCGAGGTCCTGCACGCCGCCCAGGTCGACCTCGCTGCCCGTGCCCTCGAAGACCTCGGCCAGCGACGGCAGCGTGGCCGTCATGCTGTTCCAGGTGTCGACCTTGCGCGTGAGCTCCAGCAGCAGGGCGTCCACCTGCAGGCCTGGCTCCACGGGCTTGCTCTGCAGGCCGTCGGGGGCCAGCCACACGCCCTCGACGAACTCGAAGCGCTGGATGCGGCCGATCTGCAGGTCGAAGAGCGCCTCGGCAGCCGCCTCCACCCACAGGGCGTCCACCTGCGCCGGCTCCAGCAGGCGCTCGTCGCGCAGCAGCTCGCCGAGGAACACGCCCGCCTCGGTGGCGGTGGCCATGGCCTCCTCGAGCCGCGGCAGCGGCACCAGCTCGGTGCGCCGCAGGCAGCGGGCGAGGGCCTGGGAGGCGTGGCGGTCGCCGGCGGCGAAGCTGGCCTTGCCGGCCGCGAGCACGACGGTGCGGGGGCCCGACTCGGTCTCGAGCACGAGGGTGCCGTCCTTCTGGTTGAAGGCCAGCATCTGCAGCAACTCGCGGAGATTGAGGGTCTCCAGCGTTCCCTTGAGGCTCACGAACCAGGCTCCGGGGCAGTGGGGCAGGCCCAGCGGCACTAGGGTAGCCGCCGGGCCCAGACCGGCCCTATCGACGCGGGGGCACGGGCACGTGGAGCCGCGGGCCGCCGGCCGCCCGTGGCCCCGGGCCCCGACGCCACGGGCGCACGGTGTTGTTGTGGCTATCAAGGGCCTACGCCCAGCGCGCCGAGGCCGGCGCCGCCGCCGCCTGCGCTGCGGCGCCGCTGCCGCTGCCGCCGGCCGGCACGGGGGCGCCGTGCGCCCGCGTCGCAGGCCGGCAGGCACGCGGCATGATGGCGCGGCCTGCGCCGGGCGCGTCCCCGCACCGCCCGGCGCCAAGGAGGCCCATGCGCATCTTCGAGCCCCACATCCACCTCGTGGCCCGCACCACGGACGACTACGAGCGCCTGGCCCTGTGCGGCGTGCGCGCCGTGGTCGAGCCCTCCTTCTGGCTGGGCCAGCCGCGCACGCAGGTGGGCGCCTTCGTGGACTACTGGGCCTCGATCCGCGACTACGAGCACCAGCGCGCCAAGGCGGTGTGCATCGACCAGTACCACACCATCAGCGTCAACCCGCGCGAGGCCAACGACGAGGGCCTGGCGCGCGAGGCGCTGGCGGCCATGGAGCCCTTCCTGGCGCACCCGCGCTGCGTGGCGGTGGGCGAGGTGGGCTTCGACGACATCACCGTGGCCGAGGAGCGCATCTTCCGCGCGCAGGTGGAGATGGCGGCCCGCACGCGCCTGCCGCTGCTGATCCACTCGTGCCACCGCGAGAAGCGGCGCGGCACCGAGCGCAACATCGCCATCCTGCGCGAGATGGGCGTGCCGCCGCAGCAGGTGCTCTACGACCACAACACCGAGGAGACGATGGACCTGGTGCGCGAGTACGGCTGCTGGGCGGGCCTGACCGTGTACCCGCTCACCAAGCTCAGCCCCGAGCGCGCGGCCAACATCCTGGAGACGTGGGGCCCGGAGCGCGTGATGGTCAACAGCAGCGCCGACTGGGGCATCAGCGACCCGCTGTCGGTGCCGCGCGTGGTGCTGGAGCTGGTGCGCCGCGGCTGGGCCGAGGAGCGCATCCAGCGGGTGGTGTGGGACACGCCGCGCGACTTCTACGCGCAGAGCGGGCGCCTCAAGCCCCCGACGGTGGCCTAGCCGCGCGCCGGGCCGGGCCGTAGGGTGGGGGCATGAGCACCCCTCCCGGCAGCGGCTTCTCCACGCGCGCGATCCACGGCGGCCTCGAGCCCGATCCCGCGACGGGCGCGGTCATGACGCCCGTCTACCTCACGAGCACCTACGCGCAGGAGGCGCCGGGGGTGCACAAGGGCTACGACTACGCGCGCACGGCCAACCCCACGCGCAGCGCGCTGCAGCGCAACCTGGCGGCGCTGGAGGGCGGCAGCGACGCGCTGGCCTTCGCCTCGGGCCTGGCGGCCACGCACGCCGTGTTCTCGCTGCTCTCGGCCGGCGACCGCGTGCTGCTGGGCCACGACACCTACGGCGGCACCTACCGGCTGCTCGACCAGGTGCTGCGCCGCTTCGGCCTCTCCTTCGCGGTGGTGGACACCACCGACCTGGCGGCCGTGAAGGCCGCGCTGGCCACGCGCACGCAGATGGTGTGGCTGGAGTCGCCCACCAACCCGCTGCTGCACGTGAGCGACCTCGCCGCCGTGTGCGCCGCGGCGCGCGCGGCGGGCGCGCTGGCGGTGGTGGACAACACCTTTGCCACGCCCTACCTGCAGTCGCCGCTCGACCTGGGCGCCGACCTGGTGGTGCACAGCACCACCAAGTACCTCGGCGGCCACAGCGACTGCGTGGGCGGCGCGGTGGTGACGCGCGACGCGGGGCTGGCCCAGCGCCTGCGCTTCCTGCAGAACGCGGTGGGCGCCGTGCCCGGCCCGCTGGACTGCTTCCTCGTGCTGCGCGGCATCAAGACGCTGGCCGTGCGCATGGAGCGGCACTGCGAGAGCGCCGCGCGCATCGCGCGCATGCTGGCGCAGCACCCGCGCGTGCGCCGCACCTGGTACCCGGGCCTGCCGGGCCACCCCGGCCACGCGGTGGCCGCGCGCCAGATGCGGCGCTTCGGCGGCATGGTGAGCTTCGACCTGGACGCCGACCTGGCCACCGCCACGCGCTTTGCCAGCAGCACGCGCCTGTTCCAGCTGGCCGAGAGCCTCGGCGGGGTGGAGAGCCTGCTGGACCACCCGGCCTCGATGACCCACGGCAGCATCCCGCGCGAGCAGCGCCTGGCCAGCGGCTTCACCGACGGCCTGCTGCGCCTCTCGGTGGGGCTGGAGGACGTGGCCGACCTGGAGGCCGACCTCGAGCAGGCCTTCCGGGCCACCTTCGGCGCCTGAGGCCGGCGCCGCGGAATCGTGCCGGGCCCCCCGGCGGCTCGGCTACCCTCGCGCCCGGTCCCGGAGTCGATCCCATGGCGCCCAACAACCGTCTCGTGAAGAAGGCCAACCACGGCCGCCGCCCCAACAACCACCACCGGCGCCGCTCGCGCACGACGCGCACGCCGCGCTAGTCGCTAGGCCGGCGGGCCGCCGTCCGGTCCCGGTCCCGGTGCGCCGTCCGCCGCGCCCGGCTTGCGCGCGCGACCCTGCGCGATGCGCATGAGCTCGAGCACGTACTTCATGTCCTTGGGGAGCGGCGCGCGCACCTCGATGCGCGCCCCGGTGCGCGGGTGGGGCAGCACCAGCCGCGCTGCGTGCAGCGGCGTGCGCCGCAGGCGCGCGTCGGCGATGTGGCGCGGGTCCTCGACGGTGCCGCGGCTGCGCGGCCCGTAGAGCGGGTCGACCAGCAGCGGGCAGCCGATGGCGGCCAGGTGCACGCGGATCTGGTGCGTGCGGCCCGTGACGGGCACCACCTCCAGGCGCGCCACGTCGCCGAAGGCCTCCACCACGCGGTAGCGCGTGAGCGAGGGCTTGCCGCGCGTGCGGTCCACGCGCGCCTTGCCGCGGAAGCCGGGCGGCGAGAGCGGCAGGTCGATCTCGCCCTCGCGGGCCGCGGGCACGCCGCGCACGATGGCGATGTACTCCTTGTGGATGGGGCTGTCGTCGGCGGCGAAGGCCGCCATCGTGACCGCCCTGAGCGCGGGGTCGCGCACCAGCGCCACCACGCCGCTGGTGTCCTTGTCCAGCCGGTGGGCGAGGCCGAAGCCGGCCAGGATGTCCTCGCGCAGCACGTCGATGAGCGTGCGCGCGTGCATCTCGCCGGCGCCGCCGTGCACCGGCAGGCCCGCGGGCTTGTCCACGACCAGCAGGTCATCGTCGCGGTAGAGCTCGCGCACGGCCTCGACGCGTGCCAGCGCCTCGCGCGCGTGCGCGCGCTCCTCGCGCACCTCGCGCACGGCCTCGCTGAGCACCGGCAGGTCGAGCAGGTCGCCGGCGGCCAGCTCCTGGCCGGGGCGCGCCGGGCGGCCGTTGACGCGCACGGACCCGGTGCGCAGCACGCGCATCACCTGCCGGCGGGAGTGCTGCGGGAAGTGCTCGGCGAGGAACTTGTCCAGCCGCTTGCCCGCGTCGCGCAGCGGCACGCGCGCCTGGCGGCGGTCGGGCGCAGCGGGTGCGGCGGCCACCGCCGGCGGCTCGCGGCGTGCGGGAGAGGGGCGTGCAGCGCGCGCATCGCGCCCGGCCGCCGGGTGCATGTCGCGCGGCGCCGCCGGGCGCGCGGGGCGCCCCCCACGGGCCGGCTGCGGCTCGCCCAGCGCCCGGCCGCGGCCGGCGGGGCCGCGCGCGCCGCTGTCGCGGCGCGTGTCGCGGCCGGGGCCACGGCCTGCGTCACGAGCCGCGTCGCGGCCTGCGTCGCGGCCCGTGCCACGGCCCGCGTCGCGGGCTCCGTCACGGCGCGCATCGCGATCCCCGCGCGCGGCGCCACGCCCGCGCGCGTCGCGACCCCCGCGCGCGGGGCGCTCCTCGCGCGCAGGTCGGGTGCGGGGGCGGTCGTTCGGGCGCGGCATGCAGCCACCCTACCCGCGCAGGCTGCGCCGTCGCCGCCCCGTCCGGGCGCGGCAGGGCGCGCGCGGCGCGGCGATGGTGGGCGAAGAGGGACTCGAACCCGCGACCCCCTCGGTGTAAGCGAGGTGCTCTACCAGCTGAGCTATTCGCCCGTGCGCCGCCGCACCGGCCGCTTGCCGCGGCCTGGTGCCACGCCCGGATGCTACGGCCGGGCGCGCCGGGCGCGCCACGCCAGCAGCAGCGCACCCGTGGCGAGCACGAGGGCCGCACAGCACGTCCAGCCCCAGAGCGTGCGGGCCTGCAGCGGCACCTCGCCGCGGGCGCGGTCGACGCACAGCAGCAGGCGCCCGGGGGCCTCGGGCGGCGCCAGCAGGCCCGCGCGGCCCGCGATCACGCGCAGCGGCGCGCCCTCGGGCTGGCCGTAGATCTCGGCAGGGTCGTCGCGCGGGTCGCGCAGGCGGCGCCACTCGGCCTGCTCCCCGGCCGACTTGCGCGCGTGCAGCAGCGTCACCTCGTGGCCCCAGCCCAGGTCGAGCACGCCGGCCGCCACGACGAGCAGGGCCGCGGGCCGGCCGAGGACGGCCCCGGCCCCCCAGAGGGGGGCCCCGGGGGGGGGGACCGGCGGGGGCCGGTGGCGCCCCCGGGCCCCCGCGCCGCGCGGGTGCATC
>JBJTIJ010000114.1:0-5229 GCA_046094945.1 Planctomycetia bacterium
AGCCAGGCACCACCCCGCATGCCAGCGGCGCCCCGGCCGCACTCGGCCAGGAGCCCCCGGCATGCGAGGCACCGGCGCGGCAAGCGAGCGCTGCCCTCGGCACCCTGCGTCGCGTGCAGCGGAGCAACGCGGGCGAGCACCGCCGGCGAGCAGCGCACCTCGCAGCGAGGCTGCAGGCGGCTGCAGTGAGGCGCAGGGTGCGCGTCGTGCGCGCTACTTCTTGCCCAGCATCATGGTCATGCGCTTGCCCTCGAGGCGCGGGAACTGCTCGACCTTGGCGATGTCCTCGAGGCGCTTGGCGAACTCGGTGCAGTGGGCCTGGCCCATCTCCGGGTGGCTGAGCTCACGACCCTTGAACTGGATCATCACCGCCACCTTGTCGCCACGCATCAGGTACTCGCGGGCGGCCGCGACGCGGATCTCGAAGATGTGCGCGTCGGTCTTCGGGCGCAGGCGCAGCGTCTTGAGCTTGCTGCGGTGCTGCTTGACACGGCCCTCGTGCGCCTTCTTCGCCTGCTCGTACTTGAACTTGCCGTAGTCCATGATCTTGCACACGGGCGGGCGGGCACGGTCGGCGACCTCCACGAGGTCCAGCCCGGCCTCCTGCGCCATGCGCAGGGCCTGATCGGTGGCAACCACGCCGAGGTTCTTGCCCTCTGCGTCGATCAGCATCACCTGGCGGATGGTGATGCGCTCGTTGATGCGGGGACCGCGGTCAGCAGGCGGCGTCGAGTCGAAGCGAGAGCGAAGGATGGCGAGCGTCTCCACGGGAAGGCCCGGGCCCGTCGGGGCGGGGGCAGGTCAGGCCGCCTAGGATGCCATGGCAGGCCCCGGGCTGCACGCCCCGTCCACGCCACGGCCCGGCACCTCGGCCCCGAGGGCTGACACGGCCCCGGCGGCAGGCGACCGGCGCAGGCTGCCTGCACAGCGACGGCCTCGCCGCCGGGCGCCGCTAGGCGCGCCGGGCCACCTGCTCGCGCATCAGCGCCTCGACGGCCTCGACCGTCATCGCGCCCAGGTCCTTGCCGCTGCGCTCGCGCACCGTCACGGTGCCCTGCTCGGCCTCGCGCGCCCCCACCACCAGAATGTAGGGCACGCGCTCGAGCGTGGCGGCCCGGATCTTGGCCCCCACCTTGTCGGGGCCCAGGTCGGCCTCCACGCGCAGGCCGGCACGCAGCAGCCGGTCGCGCACGGCGCCGGCGGCCGCGTCCTGCGCACTGGTGATGGTCAGCACGCGCGCCTGCACCGGGGCCCGCCACAGGGGGAACTTGCCCGCGTGGTGCTCGATGAGCACGGCAATCTGGCGCTCCATGGAGCCCAGGATGGCGCGGTGCAGCATCACGGGCACGTGCTTGCGCCCGTCCTGGCCCGTGTACTCCAGCCCGAAGCGCAGCGGCATCGAGAAGTCGACCTGGATCGTGCCGCACTGCCAGGTGCGCCCGATGGCGTCGGTGACGTGGAACTCGATCTTGGGCCCGTAGAAGGCGCCCTCGCCCTTCGCCAGCGTGAAGGGCAGCCCGCGCTGGCGCAGCCCGTCGGCCAGCGCGTCCTCGGCCTGGCGCCACGACGCGTCGTCGCCCATGCTCTGGGCCGGGCGCGTGGCGATGCGCACGCCCACGCCGGCCATGTCGTAGCCCAGCGCCGGGTAGATCACCTGCACCAGGTCGATCATGTCCACGATCTCGGCCGGCATCTGCTCGGGCGTGCAGTACACGTGCGCGTCGTCCTGCGTGAAGGTGCGCACGCGCATCGCGCCCATCAGCACGCCCGAGAGCTCGTGGCGGTAGACGCGGCCGAACTCGGCCATGCGCAGCGGCAGGTCGCGGTACGACTTGGGCGTCGTGCCGTAGACCATGCAGCAGCCCGGGCAGTTCATGGGCTTGACCGCGTAGTTGCGCTTGTCCACCTCGAGGAAGTACATGTGGTCCTTGAAGTGGTCCCAGTGGCCGCTGCGCTTCCACAGCTCGTCGCTGAGCACCATCGGCGTGCTCACCTCGCCGTAGCCGCGCCGGGTGAGCTCGCTGCGCAGGAACTCCTGCAGGGTGTTCCACAGCACCATGCCCTTGGGGTGCCAGAACACCGCGCCGGGCGCCTCGGCGTGGAACGAGAACAGGTCCATCTCGCGGCCGATCTTGCGGTGGTCGCGCAGGCGGGCCTCGTCCATGCGCTTGGCCCAGGCGTCGAGCTCGGCCTGGGTGAAGAAGGCCGTGCCGTGCACGCGCTGCATGGGGATGCCCTTGGCATCGCCGCGCCAGTGGGCCCCGCTCACGCCGGTGAGCTTGACGGCCGCCAGCCAGCCCGTGTCGGGCACGTGCGGCCCCTCGCACATGTCGGTGAAGCTGCCCGAGTCGTAGAAGGAGATCACCTCCTCGGGGATCTCGTCGACGTGCGGGAGCTTGAGCTGGTAGCCGATGCGGTGCAGGCGCTCCTTGGCGGCGGCCTTGGAGCACTCGTGGCGCGCGTAGCCACGCGCCTCGCGCGCGATGGCACGCATGCGCTCCTCGATGCGCGGCAGGTCTGCCTCCTGCAGCGGCTGGGGCGTGCGGAAGTCGTAGTAGAAGCCGTCCTCGGTGGCGGGCCCGAAGCCCAGGTCGGTGCCGGGGAACAGCTCGAGCACGGCCATGGCCAGCAGGTGTGCCGCCGAGTGGCGCAGCACGTCCAGCGCGGCGGCGTCGCGCGGCGTGAGGATGCGCAGGTCGCTGTCGGCCAGCAGCGGGCGGTCCACCTCCACCACCTGCTCGCCCACCACGCCGGCCACCGCCGCCTTGGCCAGGCCGGGCCCGATGGCGGCAGCCACCTGGCGCACCGTCGTGCCACGCGCCACCTGGCGGGTCGATCCGTCCGGCAGGCGTACAGTCAGCTGCTCGCTCATGGCGCATTCCTCGGGCCGCGGGGCCGCCCGGCCCCGGTGGCCGAGAGGGTACGGCACGCTCGGCCCCCGGGCCCCTTCCCCGCGCCATGGCGGTGCCGGGCGGCCCGGCCGCGCTACTCGGTGCGCACCTGCAGGATGCCCTCGCGCAGGCGGGCCACCAGCTCGGCCAGCTCAGGCCGGCGTGCAGCCAGCGCCTCCAGCGCGGGCTCGGCGGCCGGGCCCGAGCGCACCAGCGCGCGGCACACCGGCTCGTCGACGGCCAGGGCCGAGGCAGGCACCACCGGCTCGGCGCGGCTGGGCACCACGTAGCGCCCCACCGACATGCGGCCGGCGAGCCGGGCCGCGGCCTGCCGTGCGGCCGCCGGGTCCGGGGCGCGCACCGGCAGGGGCACGGTGCTGCCGGGGCGGGCCGGCAGGCGCACGGCCGCCACCGGCCGGCCATCCTCCAGCAGCCACACGCGCAGGCCCGCGAGCACGGTCAGGCTGGCCTGCACGGCCTCCGCCTTGCCCTCCTGTGCCGAGAGGTAGAGCGCCGGCACGCCCGTGACCGGGTCATCGCGCACGCCGGCCCGCAGGTCCGCCTCGCCCAGCGGCGGCCGGCCGGGCGCGGCCCGCAGCACCGGCACGGCCGGGAGGCCATCCGCCGCACCGGCGCTGCCGGGCGCCAGCAACTCGACATCCTCGCGCGACGGCACGTAGGCCGGGCCCCCGGCCTGCGCAGCGGCGAGGGCCTTGCCCTCGGCCTCCAGCCAGGCCGCATACGACGCTGCGTCCCCCGGCCAGGGCGAGAGGGGCCGCTCGGGCGTGGGCTGGAAGGGCGGCGGGACCTCGGCGCGCAGCTCGTAGGTGCCGCGGCCCGAGAGCTCGTCCACCAGCGCCTTGCGCAGGCGCTCCACCAGCGAGGCGTCGGCTGGCGGCAGCACGTGCACCTCGACCACCTCGCCCAGCTGCACCACGCGCTCCAGCGGCCAGCCGGCCAGCACGAGGCGCTGGCGCGCCTGCCGCAGCACGGCCACCACGGCCTCGTTGCGGGCCACGTCGCCCTCGACGCCACGCAGGTCGGGCACCACGCGCGCCGTGAGCGTGCTGCTGGCGAGGTGCAGCTGCTCGAGGCGCTCGACCAGCAGCGGCACCACGCGCTGCGGGTCGCGCGCCGCCTGGCGGGCCAGGTCGCGCACCACCTGCTCGACCAGCCCCTTGTCGGGGCTCTCCAGCCGCTGCAGCAGCAGCCGCGGCTCGACCTCGGGCTCGCCGCCGCAGGCCGCCAGCGCGGCCCCCAGCAGGGCCAGCAGGCACAGCCCAAGGGCGCGGAGCGGGCGCACGGCGGGCCTCCCCCCAGGTACCGGATCGACTCGATGGACGAGGCGCGCAGCTGGCGCTCGTCCACGGCCGAGGGCGCGCCCGTGAGCAGGTCGGCGGCCTGCGCCGTCTTGGGGAAGGCGATCACCTCGCTGATGGTCGTCTCGCCCAGCAGCAGCATCACGAAGCGGTCCAGGCCCAGCGCGATGCCGCCGTGCGGGGGCGTGCCGTAGCGCAAGGCATCCACGAACCAGCCGAAGCGCCGCTGGATGGTCGTCTCGTCCATGCCCAGCAGGGCGAACATGGCCTGCTGCACCTCGCTCTGGTGGATGCGGATGCTGCCGCCGCCCAGCTCGATGCCGTCCAGCACCAGGTCGTAGGCACGCGCGCACACCGCGCCCACCAGGCCGCGGTCGGCCGCCGCCACGCCAGCGCGCGCCGCGGAGAGGATGGCCGGCACGTCCTGCGGGCGCGGGCTGGTGAAGGGATGGTGCAGCGCGGCGTAGCGCCCCTCGTCCGCGTCCCAGGCCAGCAGCGGGAAGTCGGTGACCCACAGCAGGGCCGTGCGCGAGCGGTCCACCAGGCCCAGCCGCTCGCCCAGCCGGCCGCGCAGCGCGCCCAGCACGCGCGAGGTGAGCGCGCTGCTGCCGGCGGCCACCAGCAGCAGGTCGCCCTCGCGCGCGCCGGCCGCGGCCAGCAAGGCCTGCCCGGGCGCGCCGGCCAGCACCTTGCCCAGCGAGCCGCTGGGCTGCGGGCCGGCCTTGGCCCAGCCCAGGCCCGGGGCGCCCAGGGCCTTGGCCTCGGCCTCCAGGGCCTCGATCTCCTTGCGCGAGAGCACGCCGCCGCCCGGGCCCACGAGCGCCCGCACCTGGCCGCCCTCGTCCAGGGCCTTGGTGAAGGGGACGAAGCCCAGCGCACGGGCCTCGGCCCCCACGTCGCGCAGCTCCAGCGGGTTGCGCAGGTCGGGCTTGTCGACGCCGTACTTGAGCATGGCGTCGTCGAAGGTGATGCGCGGGAAGCGCGGCGGCGTCACCGAGCGGCCGCGCGCGAGTTCCTGG
>JBJTIJ010000115.1:0-1581 GCA_046094945.1 Planctomycetia bacterium
GAGGCTGGATGCGCGGCTTGCGGGCGATGAAGGTGCCCGAGCCGTAGGCCGCTCGCGACCAGCCCGACTTGGCCACGCCCTGCCAGCGCGTGTCCCACCAGCCACGCACCTCCTCGACCGTCACCGTGTCGATCTTGCCCATGCGCTCGGCCAGTGCCGCGAAGGCGGCATCGGGCAGGTCGCGCTTGGCCCACGAGCGTGCGTCGGCCAGCGTGCAGTCCTTCTCGCGCACCTTGGCCTCGATGAGCTTGCGCACGATCTTGCGCGCGAACTCGTAGCGCGCGATCTGGCGGAAGTGCTTGTCACGGCGCTTGGTGAACTCGCCCTTGAGGGCCTCTAGGGCCTTGAGCACGGCCTCGCTCGAGCCGGGGTGCTTGGCCTCGAAGCCCTCGATGCCGGTGCGCACGTTCTTGAACAGGTTGCTGTTGAGCTTGATCTTCAGGTCGCGCAGCGTGGCCAGCGCCGCCTGGTCCTTGAGCAAGGCCTCGACGCGCGTGGCACGCTGCTCGGCCGACGCCCGGTTGAGGAACTCGGGGTCGGAGGCGGCACGGCGGAAGGCGTCCAGCGCCAGCTGCAGCGCGCCGGCCCACTCGGCGTACTCGGCCACGCGGAAGGCCGTGCGCCCATCGGTGCTGTCCAGCCCCTGGGGCGGGTCCTGCTGGGCCAGCTCGGCCGCCAGCTGGTCCACCAGCTGCTGCGGCGTCCAGATCTCGCGCGGGTCGAGGTTCTCCTCGCTGCGCTCGACCACCTGGGCGACGGGCACGGGCAGCACCTCGCCGTTGCGGCGCAGGTAGATGGTCGTGGCGTCCTCGCGCTCGATGACGCCGTACATCTCCTGCTCGTCCTCGCCCACGCGCGTCACGAGGCGGTGGCCCTTGGCCGTGGACACGGCCCGGCCCTTCCATTCCCAATCCTCCTGGATGCGGTCGCGGTCGTCCGACTCCAGCGCCTCCCACGTGAAGGTGCGCACCGTCCCGCGCTGCAGGTCCTCGACCACGAGCAGGCGCTCGTCGCTGCGCTCGCGCAGCGGGCGGCACTTCACGTTCTCGCCGGTCTTGAGGCGCAGCACGTCGGCGCCGGCCGCATGCGGCGCGAGCGCCAGCGGCAGCAGGAGCAGCCCGCCCAGCAGGGCGCGTGCGAGGAAGGACGTCATGGCTTCACCTCCGGGCCCCACCACGCGCGGGCGCCGCGGCTGCGGGCGCGAGCGAGGCGGGGTCGAACATGGAACGGAACAGGGCGATGGGCTTGAGCACGTGCTCGACGCGCCCCTCGCGCCGGATGGCGGCCAGGGCCACCACGCCGGCGCCGGAGGGGTCGAAGGTGCTGGGCGACCAGTCCACGACCACATCGTAGCCCGTGAGCGAGAGGGGGTAGGTCTTGCGGCCGGTGGAGGGCAGGTCGCGCGGCAGCCCGCCGTAGCGGTCCACCTCCTGCTGCACGATCACGAGCACCTCGGGGCGCAGGCGGCGCAGCTCGGTGTCGAGCCGGCGCGCCGAGAGGTGCTGCGTGCCGATGGCGAAGAGCGGCAGGATGGCCAGGCAGCCCACCAGCAGCAGGGAGAGGGCCACCATCACCTCGAGG
>JBJTIJ010000116.1:0-7280 GCA_046094945.1 Planctomycetia bacterium
CGAAGCCCTAGAGTCTCGCCCCACGGGGCGCGCTTGTCCAAGGTAGGGTGGCGACCGAAACGGGCCTTGGACGCAGGCGCGCGGCGCGCTGCCCCGCCCAGCGCGCGCCCAGCCCCAGTGCCGCCACGAACAGGCCCAGCACCAGCGTGTGGCCGGCCGGCGTGCTGCCCACCACGCGCGCCAGCAAGCGCGTCCAGGCCACCTCGTAGGCCAGGCCCACCCCGCCCGAGGCCAGGAAGAGCAGCAGCAGCAGGCCGCGCCGGCCGGCGCCGCCGGCCGTGCCGGAGGCGGTGCTGCTGCCGGTGGCGGTCGGGGCGCCCGTGGCGCCTGGCTGCTGCGGCAGTGCGGTGGGATCGCTCACGCGTCGGGCCTCGCGGGCCACCCTAGCAGCAGCGGGCCGCGCCCGGGCGCGGCACGGAACCGGGGCCCGGCCGTCACGTCAGCGGGCTGCGCGGGCGAGGCCTGCCCGCGTGCGCGGGCGGCCGCCAGCGGCCTACGAACCCATCAGCTCCGCGGCCTTCTGGGCCAGGCGGATGGTCTTCAGGCGCTCGCGGTCCTTGCGGCGGCGGCGCTCGCTGGGCTTCTCGAAGTGGAGGTGGCGCTTGAGCTCGCGCGTGATGCCCTCGTTGTTGCAGATCTTGCGCAGTCGGCGCAGGGTCTTCTCGAGGGGCTCGTTGGCCTTGGCCTGGACTCGGACCGCCATGCATCCTCCGCGGGGCGCTGCTGGGAACTCGGGCAGAGGACGGAAGTTAGCCCCTCGCCCCGGGGGGTCAAGCCGGGCCCGGGAGCCGGCGGCAGGGCCCACCACCCGGCGGGCACGCCCGACGCCCCGACCCCTCCGGGCGTGCTGCCCGGGCAACTGCGGGGCAAGGTCCCGGCAAGGTCCGGGCCTACGCCAGGCCGCCCGGCCGGGCGCACGGCGCGGCCCCGGCCGCGGCCCGAGGGGCGGGCCGGATGCCCCCGCGCCGGGACGGCGCGCGCCCGCGCCTGCGTCCAAGGCCCGTTTCGGTCGCCACCCTACCTTGGACAAGCGCGCCCCGTGGGGCGAGACTCTAGGGCTTCGGGCAGGTCCCGGCCCGTCGTCCCGACGGCCGGGCCCGTGGCGCCCGCAAAGGAAGGAAGGGCACGCATGCGATCCCTGGCGCGCACCCTGGGCGGCCTCTCGGCCGTGGGCCTGGCCCTGTGGCTGTTCCTGGCCCCCCCCACGCTGCCGGGCGTGGCCACGACGCCCGCCTGGGCGCAGGACGACCTGGCCGTCATCGCCCTCACCGACGAGGTGAGCATCGAGGACTTCCTGCGCAACGTGGGGCAGGCCGCGCCGGGCCGCGCCCCCATCGTGTGGGACCCCACCAACAAGACCATCAAGGACAAGAAGATCCTGGGCTCGGTCAACCTGCAGGCGCCGCCCGACCGCATCTTCGAGATCGTGCGCGCGCTGCTCACCTTCTACGAGCTGGCCATGGTGCCGGTGGGCCCGGCCGGCTACGAGGTCAACCTCGTGCTCGACGCGCGCCAGCAGGGCATCATCCTCAAGCTCAAGCCGCGCACCATCGAGCTCAACGACGGCAACCTCGCCGAGTACGAGAACCAGGACGGCCTGTTCGTCTCGGCCAACATCCGCGTCGAGAAGATGAACAACCTGCGCGATGCCCGCCAGGCGCTCTCGCGCATCGTCACCCCGCAGAACATCGGCAACGTCACCGAGGTGCCGGCCAGCCGCTCCTTCGTGGTGACGGACTTCGCCCCCAACGTGGTGAGCATCTACCGCCTGCTCAAGCAGCTGGACGTGCAGCCCGCGGGCAAGACGGTCACCTCGGCCTACGTGCCGGTGGTGCACGCCAGCGTGGACGAGATCGAGCCCATCCTCACCGACCTCTTCACGGGCCGCGAGCGCATCGCCGTGGGCCGTCCGCAGCAGCCGCAGCCGCAGGGCGCCAGCAGCAGCGACATCGAGGAGGATCCCGAGCCGCGCATCATCCCCGACGTGCGCACCAACCAGCTCATCATCTACGCCACGCAGGACGACATCCGCGAGATCAAGGAAGTCATCGCCCGGCTCGACGTGCCCATCGCCATCACCAGCAGCCTGGTGAACGTGGTGCCGCTGAAGAACCTCGAGGCCGAGGAGACGGCCCAGGTGCTCCAGTCGCTCATCGACGCCTCCAGCGTCTTCGGCGTCAGCGGCGGCGGCCTGTCCACCTCGCGCGGCAGCACGGGCAACGCCGCCCGGCCCGCGGCCTCGCGCCCGGCCGGCACCGACCTCACGCCCGACCAGGAGGAGAAGCCGGCCGTGGTGGCCGACGTGAAGAGCAACAGCCTGATCATCGCGGCCAGCAAGCGCCAGTTCAACGAGCTCAAGCGCGTCATCGACCTCATCGACGTGAAGAAGTCGCAGGTGCTCATCGAGGCCGCGCTCATCGAGCTGACGCTGGACGACTCGTTCAAGCTGTCGATGGAGCTGGGCCTGGCCGACGCCAACGGCCTGGTGAACGACGCCGTCAGCGGCTTCGGCTTCTCGAGCTACGGCCAGACCGTGTTCACCGACAAGGACGGCGACACCTACAACACCGACCGCATCCCGCCCTTCGTGGACAGCGCCGACAACCCGGCCCCCACGGGCCTCGTGGGCGGCATCTTCGCCATGGGCCAGGTGCCGCTGATCTTCAACATCGTCAACTCCATCACGCGCAGCCGCATCCTGCAGCTGCCCAGCCTGGTGACGGCCGACAACGAGGAAGCCCTGATCGAGGTCAAGGACGAGCAGCCCACCACCACCAGCAGCACCACCAACGGCGGCGTGACCAACGGCGGCTTCGGCGGCTTCGAGGAGGCGGGCACCACCCTGCAGATCTCGCCGCACATCGCGGACAACAAGTACCTGCTGCTCAACATCCGCATGGAGGTGAGCGCCTTCAACGGCCAGTCGCGCACCACCAGCAACGGCACGGTGATCCCCCCCGAGCGCATCACGCGCAAGCTGCAGACGGCCGTGACGGTGCCCGACCGCCACACCGTGGTGCTCGGCGGCCTGATGGGCCAGAACGAGCGCAGCACGGTGGACAAGGTGCCGTGGGTGGGCGACATCCCGGTGCTGGGCAACCTGTTCAAGAGCACCAGCACGGGCAACCGCCAGACCAGCCTGTTCCTCTTCGTCACCCCCACCATCATGGCCGAGCCCGACTCGTTCAGCATCCTGGACCGCGAGACGCTCAAGCGCAAGTAGAAGGCCGACGAGCTCATCGGCGTCACCGAGATCTACAACGCGCAGTTCCGTGGCGGCGACGCGCAGGACGCGGCCACGGGCGAGAGCCTGGGCGGCCTGCCGGCCGGCGCCGTGCGCGGCTCGGGCTCGTCGAGCGACGCGCTCGAGCGCTCGGGCGCGCTCGAGGCCTCGCGCTTCCTGGGCGTGTCGCGCGACCGCCTGCAGGCCGAGGCCGCGCACCGGCGCGCCAGCCTGCGGCGCAGCACGGGCGGCGCCACGGGCGCGGCCGCCGGGACCCGGTAGCAGGCCGGCCGTGGAGAACCCCCTCGTCCGCACCCTGCGCGAGCAGAAGCTGCTCAGCGACGAGCAGGTGGCCCAGGCCGTGGCGGCCGAGCGCGAGACCGGCTGGCCGCTGGACAAGGTGCTGCTCTCGCGCGGCATGCTCAGCGAGCACGACCTGCTCAAGGCCCTCAGCCAAGGCCTCTCGCTGCCCTACTGGGAGACGCTGGCGCAGGTGAAGGTGCCCGAGTCGTTCGTTCAGAAGGTGCCGGTGCACTTCGCGCGCAACTACTACCTCGTGGGGCTGGAGGAGTCGCACGGCACGATGCGCGTGGCCACGGCCTCGCCCTTCGACGCCTACCCCATGGACGACCTCGCCGCCATGCTCGGCATGGAACTGGAGCCGGTGCTGGCGCCGCGCACCGAGATCACCAGCCTCATCAACAAGGCCTACAAGAACAAGCAGGACATCGTCGAGGAGTCGGTCGGCGAGATGGAGGATGCCGACCTCGAGAGCCTGGCCGAGGGCCTGGGCGGCGGCGAGGACATCCTCGACGTCGCCAACAAGGCGCCGATCATCAAGCTGGTCAACATGCTGTTCTTCCAGGCGCTGAAGATGCGCGCCTCGGACATCCACCTGCAGCCCTTCGAGGACCGCCTGCAGGTGCGCTACCGCATCGACGGCATCCTCTACGACATGGAGGCGATCCCGAAGAAGCTGCAGGACGCCGTCACCTCGCGCATCAAGGTGCAGGGCAAGCTCGACATCGCCGAGCGCCGCCTGCCGCAGGACGGCCGCAGCAGCCTCAAGCTGGGCGACGCCGAGGTGGACGTGCGCATCAGCATCGTGCCCACCAACTACGGCGAGCGCGTCGTGATGCGCCTGCTGGACAAGTCGGCGCGCCAGTACAGGCTCGAGCAGATCGGCTTGCTGGACGAGAACCTGGCCATCCTCGACCGGTTCATCCACTACAACCACGGCATCATCTTCGTCTCGGGCCCCACCGGCTCGGGCAAGACGACCACGCTCTACTCCTCGCTCACGCGCATCAACAGCACGCAGCTGAACGTGATGACCATCGAGGACCCGATCGAGTACCACCTCGGCGGCATCTCGCAGATCCAGGTCAACGAGAAGAAGGGCCTGACCTTCGCCGCCGGCCTGCGCAGCCTGCTGCGCCAGGACCCGGACATCATGATGGTGGGCGAGGTGCGCGACGTGGAGACGGCGCGCATCGCCATCCAGGCTGCCCAGACGGGCCACCTGGTGTTCAGCACCATCCACACCAACGACGCCCCCACCGTGGCCACGCGCCTGCTGGACATCGGCATCGAGCCCTACCTCGTGGCCTCGTCGGTGCTGCTGTGCATCGCCCAGCGCTTGGTGCGCCAGATCTGCAAGGACTGCCGCGAGACCTACACGCCCGACGAGGGCGACGTGTTCAAGCTCAAGCAGCTCGCCCTCACGCCCGACATGCTCGACGAGGGCAAGCTGGCCCGCGGGCGCGGCTGCGGCTCCTGCTTCGGCAGCGGCTATGTCGACCGCACTGGCATCTACGAGATCCTGGTGATCGACGACGCGATCCGCGAGCTGATCGTCGAGCGCGCCAGCGCCAGCAAGATCAAGCGCGAGGCCCTCACGCGCGGCTTCCGCACGCTGCGCATGGACGGCGCGCTCAAGGTGCAGCGCCACCTCACCACGCTCGACGAGGTGCTGCGCGTGACCCAGCTGGACGTGGTCTAGGGCCGCCGTGCCGGTCTACGACTACAAGGGGCTGACGGCGGCCGGCGGCGCGAAGGCCGGCATCATCGATGCCGACTCGCCGCGCGAGGCACGCCTCAAGCTGCGCTCGCAGAACGTGCTGGTGACCGAGATCACCGAGCGCGCGGGCGCCGTGCGCCGCGAGGAGCAGAAGAAGAAGATCCTCGACTTCCGCCGCGAGCCCAAGGGCAAGGCCGAGGTGCCGATGTACACCCGGCAGCTGGCCACGCTGCTCAAGGCGGGCATCCCGCTGGCGCAGGCCATGTCGGCGCTCATCGAGCAGTGCAGCGTGCCCGACCGGGAGGCCTGCTTCCGCGACGTGCGCGAGAAGCTCACGCAGGGCCTGGGCTTCGCCGAGGCGCTGGCCTACCACCCGCACTACTTCAACGACCTGTACGTGAACATGGTCAAGGCCGGCGAGGCCTCGGGCAGCCTCGACCGGGTGCTGGACCGGCTGGCCGACTACCTGCAGCGGCAGGCCCAGATCCGCAACCGCATCCAGGCGGCGCTGGCCTACCCCATGGTCATGATCATGGTGGGCATCGTGATCGTGTTCGTGCTGATGAAGTTCGTGGTGCCGCGCGTGCTGCAGGTGGTCGAGCGCAGCAAGCAGCAGGTGCCGGTGATGACCAAGATGCTCAAGGGCGTCTCGGAGTTCCTCGGCACCTGGTGGTGGGTGCTGCTGGGCGCGATCGTGGCCCTGCTCGTGGCCCACCGGGGCGCCATGCGCCGGCGCGAGTACCGGCTCAAGGTGGACGCCTTCAAGCTGCGCATCCCGGTGATCGGCGACCTGCTCAAGAAGACGGCGGTCAGCCGCTTCGCCGTCTCGATGAGCACGCTGCTCAAGAGCGGCGTGCCCGTGCTCGAGGCGCTCAAGATCGTGCGCGACATCGTGGGCAACGAGGTGCTGGCTGACGTGATCGAGACGGTGCAGAAGCGCATCGTGGAGGGCACCGACATCTCCACGCCGCTGAAGAAGTCGGGCGTGTTCCCCCCCGTGGTGGGCTACATGATCGCGGTGGGCGAGCAGTCGGGCCAGCTCGAGCAGATGCTCGACCAGGTGGCGGCTGCCTACGACGAGGAGATCACGGTCCAGACGCAGAAGGTGACCAGCCTGCTCGAGCCGCTGCTGATCGTGGCCATGGCCCTCGTGGTGGGCTTCATCGTGATCGCCGTGATGCTGCCCATCCTGAGCATCAGCGACATCCAGAACGTGCGCCGCTAGGCGCGGCCCAGCGCGGCGCAGCGCTGTTCGGCGGGGCGCTGGCCGGGCGGCACTGTCCGGCGGCCCTGCCTGCGCCCCCGTTGCCGTTGCCGTGACGGCACCTCGCTGCCCCCGGCGGGCAGGGGCTGGCCTCGGCGGGCCTGCCCCGCCACGGCGGGGGGCAGGCAGGTCGCGGGCGCAGGCGAGCCGCCCGGCTGGCCCGGCTGGCCTCTGTGGCAGGCGGGCAGCGTGGCCGCGTGGCAGCGGCCTTGGCGCCCCTGCCAAGGCCCGCTCGCGGCGGCCCAGGCGGCGCCCCTGGGCCCTCCTGCGCCCGCAGGGCGGCGCGCCGGGGCGGCGGGCTGCCGCCCCCTGCGATGGAAGGCGCCCGGCGGCCATGGAGGCCGCCACGCAGGCGGCCGTGCGGGCCGCCGCAGGTGCCTGCCCCCGCTGCGGGCGGGGTAGATTTGGCGCAGGCCCGCGCCACCCGGAAGCCTCCGGCCGGCGCGGGCGTCCAACGCCCTGCCACCGCCGCCACCGCTGCCCCGCTGCGGGTCCCCGGAGCCCTGCCATGACCTCTCGCCGCCCTGACCGCACCGCCCGGGGCTTCACGCTCATCGAGCTGATGGTGGTGATCGTGATCCTCGGTGGCCTCATCGCCCTGGTGGGCCCCAACGTGTGGCGAGCCCTGTTCCAGGCCAACCGCGACACGGCCAAGATGCAGATGCGCAACTTCGGCTCGGCCATCGACCAGTACTACACCACGCACAAGAAGCTGCCCGACAGCCTGCAGGCGCTCACGCAGACCTCGGAGCGCGACCCCGAGCCCTACATCG
>JBJTIJ010000117.1:0-2710 GCA_046094945.1 Planctomycetia bacterium
CGCGCCGAGGTGCGCGAGCAGGTGCACTCCGAGTTCCACAGCGCGCTGGTGGGCCGCTTCCGCGAGCAGGGCTTCCGGCTGGAGGCCGGCCAGACCACCCTGCGCCTGGCCCGCGAGTTCGGCTTCTGCTACGGCGTGGAGCGGGCGGTGGACTACGCCTACGAGACGCTGCGCCGCTTCCCCGGCCGGCGCATCGTGCTCACGGGCGAGATCATCCACAACCCGGGCGTGAACAAGCGCCTGCGCGAGCTGGGCCTGCACTTCCTGGGCGACCCGCAGGTGCCCACGGCCGCGGCGCTGGGCCCCGAGGACGTGGTGCTGCTGCCGGCCTTCGGCGTGACGGCACCCGAGCTGGTGGCGCTGCGCGCGCGCGGCGCCATCGTGGTGGACACCACCTGCGGCAGCGTGCTCAACGTCTGGAAGAACGTCGAGCGCTACGCCCGCGACGGCTTCACCTCGCTGGTGCACGGCAAGGTGAGCCACGAGGAGACGCGCGCCACGGTGAGCCGCGTGCTGCTCACGCCGGGCGGCCACTACCTCGTGGTCTACGACATGGCCGAGGCCACGCTGGTGGCCGACACGATCCGCGGCGGCCCGCAGGCGCTGGCGCGCGGGGCCTTCCTGGCGCGCTTCGCCGGCGCCTGCTCGCCGGGCTTCGACCCCGACCTGCACCTCGAGCGTATCGGCGTGGCCAACCAGACCACCATGCTCTCCAGCGAGTCGCTGGCCATCGCCCGGCGCGTGGGCGAGGCCATGGCCGAGCGCCACGGCGCCGAGGCGGCGCGCACCCGCTTCCGCTCCTTCGACACCATCTGCTCGGCCACGCAGGACCGGCAGGACGCGCTGCGCGACCTGATCGCCGAGCGGCCCGGCCTGCTGGTGGTGATCGGCGGCTACAACTCGTCCAACACCGGCCACCTCGTGGAGATGGCCGAGGGCAAGGTGCCCGCCTTCCACATCGAGGGGCCGCGCTGCCTGCTGGACGCCCGGCGCATCCTGCACAAGCCGGTGGGCCGCAAGGACGAGGTGCTGGCCGAGGGCTGGCTGCCCGCCGGACCGCTCACCATCGGCCTGACGGCGGGTGCCAGCACGCCCGACGTGGTGATCGGCGCCGTGGTCGAGCGGCTGCTCGAGCTGCGCGGCGAGGTGCTGCCGGCGCTCGCGGCCCGCGCGTGAGGGTGCGGCGCATCCACCCGGCGGGGCTGCCGCCGGCCGCCGCCCTGCGCCTGCAGCGCTGGCTGGCCGCCACGGGGCTGGCGCGCGGCTCGCTGCGCGGCCGGCTGCGGCTGGTGGCGGCCGTGCACTGCTCGGCCAGCCCCGACGGCCACCTGCACGCCGTGGCGGTGCTGTGCGAGGGCCCGGACTGGAAGGTGGTCGAGGAGGCCAGCGCCTCGGGCCTGCCGCCGGCCCCCAGCCTGCCGGGCCTCGCCTCGTTCCGCGAGGCGCCGCTGGTGCTGGAGGCGCTGCGCAAGCTGCCCGGCCGGCCGCAGGTGCTGCTGGTGCAGGGCCACGGGCGCCTGCACCCGCGCCGGCTGGGGCTGGCCTCGCACGTGGGCCTGCAGGTGGAGGTGCCCACCGTGGGCGTGAGCCCCACGCTGGAGGTGGGCACGCACCAGCCCGCCGGCCCGCGCCGCGGCGAGTGGGTGGAGGTGACCGACCACGGCGAGCGGCTGGGCGTGGCCCTGACCACGCGCGCCGGGGCACAGCCCGTCTACGTCAGCGTGGGCCACCGCATCGGGCTGCTGCCGGCCGCACGCATCGTGCTGGCCTGCGCCCCGCAGCAGCGCCTGCCCGAGCCGCTGCGCGCAGCGGGCCTGCGCAGCCGGCGCCTGGCGCGCGAGGCCGGCGCCCGGCGGCCACGCTAGCCCGGAACGCGCCGCAAGGGACGCGGCAGGCGCTTCAGGCCCGGCAGGCGCTGCAGGCGCTGCGCGCCTACGAGGCCAGCTGCGCCTCGCGGCTGGCGGCCGGCGCCTCGACGCCGCGCTCCAGCACGCGCACCTGCACGCGGCTGGCGCCCACGAAGCGCGTCAGCAGGCCCTCGAAGTCGGGCGTGATGTCGCCGCGCGTGGAGAGCAGGTTGAGCGAGAGCACGCCGTGCTCGGGGTCGCTGTGGCAGGTGAGGTGCGACTCCACCAGTGCCACCATGCCGGTCACCGCGCCCGTGGGCGGCAGCACGGCCCACACCACGTTGCCCACCGGGTGCAGCCCGGCGCTGCGGATCACGTTGGCGAACAGGCCCGTGAGGGCCTCGCGTCCGGTCTCGCCCGCGATGCGGCTCGCGGGACAGGCAAAGGCGTCGACGATCCACTCGCGGCTTGGGCCCATGGGCAGCGTTGTACGCCGTGGCAGGGACAGGCGCAAGGCGACCGGCCAGCGCCCGACGTCCGCCGGCACCGCCCGGCCTGCGCAGCGCAAGCCCGCCGCCTGGCGCGCCCTGCCGGGGACAGCGCGCTGGGCACCCCGCGCAGCAGCCGGCGCGCCCACGCCCTGTGCACGGCCCCTGTGCACGGCCCCTGCGCGACCCCGTGCGCGACTGCGCCTGCGCAGGCAGCCGGCGGCGGCGCCCGCTCGCCAGCGCGGCCCCCGGCGCGGCATCCGCACGCGCCGGGCGCTGCCCCTCGCGCCCGGCAGCCACCCGGGCACCCCGCACCCCGAGCCAAGCCGCCAGCCGAGCCACGGCCCGCGCCGCAACCCGCCGCGGCGCGGGCCG
>JBJTIJ010000118.1:0-29483 GCA_046094945.1 Planctomycetia bacterium
GTAGAGCGACCACTTGACCATGGCACGCACCATCCACGGGAAGTGGAAGTGCAAGCTGGTGATCTGCGAGTCGGGGCAGGCGTTGGCGAAGTCGATGGGGTGGAAGGTGCTGCCCTGGCGCAGTGCCTCGCACGAGTTGAAGTCCCAGCCGAAGAAGGTGTTGATGGTCAGCGTCATGTCCTCGAGCGTGCGGCGCTCGGCGGCGTCCACCTCGGGGGCCTCGACGCAGTAGCGCAGGTGCAGCGGGGCGCTGGGGTCGTACTTGAGCAGCAGGGCCTGCGGCCCCACGGCCAGCACGCGCACGAACAGGTCGAAGGGCGAGACGGCCTTCTGCAGGTGCATGACGCGCTTGCCCGAGGCCTCGTAGGCGGCACGCAGCTGGGCCTCGTCCTCGATGCGCGAGACGCCCACCCAGGCGCCCCCGTCGTAGGGCTTCATGAACAGCGGGTAGCCCACCTTGCGCCCCAGCTCGCCCAGGTCGAAGAGGCGCGCGTAGCGCTGCAGGGTGACCTGCAGGTCGGCGGCCGGCTCGTAGGCCTTGGGCGGCACGATCCACGTGGGGGGGATGGGCAGGCCCAGCCGCAGCATGGCCGCGTAGGTGGTGTGCTTCTCCATGGACTGGATGGCCCACGGGTTGTTGAGCACGTAAGTGCCGTCGGCGATGGCCGCCTTCTTAACCCACTCGCGCGCCGGCACGTACCAGTGGGTGAGGCGGTCTAGCAGCACGTCGTAGCGGCGCGGCGCGTCCAGCGCGTAGGGCTCGATGGTGACGCGCTCGACCTCGAAGCGCACGCGCTCGCGCCGCGAGGTGGGGATCTCGAGGTCCAGGCGCCGCAGCACCTCCTCGAACATGCGCGCCCAGCAGATGTCGGCGCCCAGCGAGAGCCCGATGCGCTTGGTCACGACGGCCATGGCGTGGACTCCTGGGGCCGCCGCCGCCGCGGTGCGGTGCGCTGCGGTGCCGCTACTCGTATACCAGCCCGATGGGGCCGGGGAACAGCCAGGTGAGCCCGCTGCGCAGCCGGTCGCGCCAGGCCTCCCAGTTGTGGCCGTCGCGCGACTCCACGAAGCGCACCTCCATGCCGGCGTCGCGCAGCCGCGGGACCAGCGTGCGGTTCTGGTAGATGAGCGACTCGTAGACGCCGCAGGAGACGAAGATGCGCTCGGCCAGCCGCGGGGTGTCCTGCCGCAGGGCGTTGACGAACTCGGCCACGGGCCGCAGGCGCGGGTGCTCGGGCACCTCGCCGTAGTCGCTGAAGGCGAAGGAGCCCGACTGCAGCATGAGGCGCCCGAAGGTGCCCGGGTGGCGCGCCGCCGTGCTCAGGGCGGCCACGGCCCCCAGGCTGGCGCCCAGCAGGCAGCGCTCGGCGGCACGCTGGCGCAGGGGCAGGTGCGACTCCAGCCACGGCAGCAGCTCGTGGGCCACCCAGTCGGCGTGCCCCGGGTTGGCCGTGTAGTCGAGCATGCGGTCGGGCGACTGGGTCAGCGCCACCACCAGCGGCGGCAGCTCGCTGCGCCAGACGAGGTTGTCCAGGACGGTCTTGAGGCCGGCGAAGCGCAGGTAGTCCTCGCCGTCGAACACCACCAGCAGGCGGTAGCGGCGGCTGGGCCGCATGCGGCCCGGCCGGTAGAGCACCACGCGCTGCGGCGTGCCGTGCAGCGCGGAGGGCACCATCACGGCCTCCAGCGTGCCCGGCACCGCCTCGGGGTCGGGCAGCGTCCACTCCGGCGTCTCGTAGCCGCCCGTGGTGCAGACCGAGTTGCTGCCGAAGGGGTCGCGCGCCGTGCGCGGGTTGAGCGGGTCGCGCTCCAGCGCGCGCCGCTCGCCGCGCTGCACCTCGATCTTGTACTCGAAGCGCGAGTTGCGCGGCACCTCGAGGGCGTACCACCACAGCTCGGTTCCTTGCAGGCGCGTGAAGGCCTGCGCGGTGGGCAGGCCGTAGACGAAGTGCCTCAGGCGCACCGCGTCGGCCGGCCCGTGCCAGAAGAAGGTGACCGTGGTGCCCTCCACCACCGGCGAGCCGTTCACCTGCAGGAAGTCGTCGATGGCCTGCGGCGTGAGCGCCTCGGCCGAGGCCACCAGGCGTTGCAGGGCCAGGCTCACGGCACCTCCTCGACCCGGCCGTCGTGCGTGAGGCGCCGCGGGCGGCCCACCACCGTGCGCCAGGCGCGCCCGTTCCAGGCCATCGCCGCGCCCTGCTCCAGCAGCGTGGGCGCCGCCGGGGCGCAGCGCTGGGCGAAGAGCTGGATGCGCTCGCGGTCGGCGAGGTCGAGCCGCTCCTCGCCGTGCGGCAGCGGCGCCACGCCGGCCACCAGGCCCAGCCCCGCGTCGAGCACCTCGGGATGGCCCGGCCCCTGCGGGGGGCGGTCGTGGAACAGCACCACGCGCTCGGCGAGGGCCATGGCGCCGGCCGACCACGCGAACACGGGCCGCTCGCGCAGCCAGCGTTCCATGCCGAACACGCGCAGGCGGTTGAGCAGCACCGCCACGTTGCCGCCGGCCACGAGGATGCCCTCGGCATCCAGCACGGCCTGGCGCACCTCGTCGACGTGGCGCGCCAGCGAGGGCCGCTCGGCCGGCCGCCAGGCCTCGTCGAACTCGCGCACGATCTCGCCCACGCGGCCGGCCTGGTGCGCGTCCAGGTCACGGATGGACTGCAGCAGCGAGGCGCGCTCGACCTCGACCAGCTCCGGCCGCACGTGGTGGCGCGGCAGGTCGTGCCAGGCGCCGCACAGCGTGGCCAGCCGCAGGCGGTAGAGCTCGGCCTGCTCGCGCAGCAGCGTGCGGCGCTCGCGGTAGGCGGCCGCCAGGTTGCGGTCCTGCGCGAAGGCCTCCTCCAGGCGCCCGTAAAGGCGCAGGTTGGTCACCTCCTGGCCCAGGTGCGCCACGAGGTCGTCGTACTCGCCCTCGCGCTCCTCCCAGCCGGCCGTGACGACGGCGAAGGGCCCCTCGGCGCCCATCATGGCCAGCACCGTGCCGAGGTTGGGCCGGCGGCGTTGCGGGCTGAGGAGGACCACGGGCGCGGGCACGGGGCGAGGATACCCCTGCCGCACGCCGGGACGGCATGCGGGCGGCCCCCGGGAGCGCATTGACCGGCGCGCCCGCCGGGGCGAGGCTAGGCTCTCGCGCTCACGCGCCGGGAGGCTCCCATGCACGTCCTGTTCGTCGAGCCGCGCTTCCCCGCCAACCAGCGGCGCTTCGTGCGCGGGCTGCGCGAGGCAGGGGCACGCGTCACGGGCATCGGCGAGGCGCCGCGCGAGGCGCTGGGCGCCGAGCTGGCCGGCTGGCTGCACGGCTACGAGCAGGTGCGCTCGGTCGTCGACGAGCAGGCGCTCTACGAGGCCGTGCGCCGCGTGCAGCAGTGCGAGTGGGTGGACCGGCTCGAGGCCACGGTGGAGGCGCACGTGCAGGCGGCCGCGCGCGTGCGCAGCGCCTGCGGCATCCCCGGCACCAGCGAGCAGACGGCCTGGCTGTGCCGCGACAAGCCCTCGATGAAGGAGGCGCTGCGCCGGGCGGGCGTGCCCACCGCCCGCTCGCTGGGCAGCGACGACGCCGGCGAGCTGCGCCGCTTCGCCCGCGAGTGCGGCTACCCGCTGGTGGTCAAGCCGCGCAGCGCGGCCGGGGCCTCGGGCACCGTGCGCGTGGACGGCCCCGAGGCGCTGGAAGAGGCGCTGGCGGCCCAGCGCGTGGGGCAGGGCGGCTCGGTGGCCATCGAGGAGTTCATCGAGGGCCACGAGGGCTTCTACGACACGCTCAGCGTGGGCGGGCACGTGGTGCTGGACTTCATCTCGCACTACTACCCCGGCGTGCTCGAGGCCATGCGCACGCGCTGGATCTCGCCGCAGATCGTCACCACCAACCGCACCGACGCGCCGGGCTACGCCGAGCTCAAGGCCATGGGCGCGCGGGTGGTCGATGCGCTGGGCATCGGCACCTCCGCCACGCACATGGAGTGGTTCTTCGGGCCGCGCGGGCTCACCTTCAGCGAGATCGGCTGCCGGCCCCCGGGCGTGGGGGCCTGGGACCTCTACTGCGCGGCCAACGACTTCGACCTCTACCGCGCCTGGGGGCAGGCCATCGTCACCGGCCACGTGCGCGAGCGCCCCAGCCGGCGCCTGTGTGCCGGCATGATCAACCTGCGGCCCGACCGCGACGGGCGCATCGTGGGCTACTCGGGCGTGGACCGCGTCTTCGCGCGCTACGGCGCGCTGGTGATCGACGCGCACCTGCCGCCGCTGGGCACGCCCTGCCAGCCGGTGGAGGCGGGCTACATGGCCAACGCCTGGCTGCGCCTCAAGCACCCCGACTACGACACCCTGCGCGAGGTGCTCGACGACATCGGCCGCACGCTCAAGGTGCACGCCGGCTAGCGGCCGCGCGCCCCGCTCCCCATGCGCCTGCCGCGCCAGCACCGCCCGGGCCGCGCGCCCGCGAGGGCCCTGCGGGCAGGCGCCCCGCGCGGGCGCGCCCCGGGGGCGGCATGAGGGCCCTGATGCTGGGCTGGGAGTACCCGCCGCACATCGCCGGCGGGCTGGGCACGGCCTGCCACGCGCTCACGCGTGCGCTGGCGGCGCAGGGCGAGGACCTGCTCTTCGGGGTGCCGCAGCGCCATGGCGACGAGCCCGCGGCGCACATGGACCTGCGCGGCGCAGGGGAGGCCGGCCTGGGCCGCGGCATGCCGTGCGGGGCCGGCGCGCCCAGCCCGTATGCGGGGGCCGGCGGCGCCCACGGGCCGGGGGGCCGCCCGGCGCTGCTGGAGGCGGTGGGGCGCTACGGCGAGGCGGTGGCGCGCCTCGCCGCAGGGGCACGCTTCGACGTCGTGCACGCCCACGACTGGATGACCTTCGCGGCCGGCGCCGCGGCCGCGCAGCGGGCCGGCGTGCCGCTGGTGGCCCACGTCCACTCGCTGGAGCAGGACCGCAGCCCCGCGGCCCCGGACCCGCACATCGCGGCCGTCGAGCGGCAGGGCCTCGCGCAGGCGCAGCGCGTGCTGTGCGTCAGCGACTACGCCGCGCGCTGCGTGCAGGCCGCCTGCGCCGTGCCCGGGGGGCGCCTGCGCGTGGTGCGCAATGCGCTGCCGGCCCTGCCGCGCGGCCGCCGCCCGTCGCGGCGCCGGCCCGGGCCCGTGGTGCTGGCGCTGGGGCGCGTCACGGCGCAGAAGGGGCCGCTGCTGCTGCTGGAGGCCGCGCGACGCGTGGTGGAGGCCGACCCGCGCGTGCACTTCGTGCTGGCCGGGGACGGCGACCTGCTGCCGCAGGCCATCGAGCTCAGCGCCACGCTGGGCCTGGCGCGCCACGTGCACTTCACCGGCTTCCTGCGCGGCCGCGAGGTGGAGCGGGCCTATGCCGAGGCCGACCTGTTCGTGATGCCCAGCGTGTCGGAGCCCTTCGGGCTGGTGGCCCTGGAGGCGGCGGCACGTGGCCTGCCCGTGGTGCTCTCGCAGGCCGCGGGCGTGCGCGAGGTGCTGCCCAGTGCGCTGTGCGTCCCGCCCGGGGACGCCGCAGCCCTCGCCGAGCGCATCCTGCGCGTGCTGCGGCGCCCGGCGCTGGCCCGGCGGCTCGCGCGCCAGGGCGCGCGCGAGGCCCGCGTGCGGCGCTGGCCGGACGTGGCGCGCGAGGTGCGTGCCGCGTGGGCGGAGGCCCGCGCATGACGCACGTGGTGGCCTACTTCCAGGTGCACCAGCCGTGGCGCCTGCGGCGCCTGTCCTGGCTCGAGCAGCGGCCCGGCACGGACTGCATCGACACGGCGCTCAACCGGCGCATCCTGCGCAAGGTGGCTGCGCGCTGCTACCTGCCGGCCACGCGCCTGCTGGAGCGCATGGTGAAGGCCTCGGGCGGCGCCTTCCGCTGTGCGTTCAGCCTCAGCGGCACCGCGCTCGACCAGCTGCAGCGCCATGCCCCGGCAGCGCTGGAGGCCTTCCAGCGCCTCGCGGCCACGGGGGCGGTGGAGTTCCTGGCCGAGACCTCGCACCACAGCCTGGCCGCGCTGGCCGACAGCGCGGAGTTCGAGGCGCAGGTGCAGGCCCATGCAGCGCGCATCGAGGCCCTGATGGGCCGGCGCCCGACCACCTTCCGCAACACCGAGCTGATCATCTCGCGCGAGGTGGCGGCGGCCGCCGCCCGGCTGGGCTTCACGGCGCTGCTGGGCGAGGGCGCCGAGCGCCTGCTGGGCGGGCGGCCGGCCACCACGCCCTACCGCGTGCCCGGGGCGCCGGGACTGCGCCTGCTGCTGCGCAGCTACCGGCTCAGCGACGACATCGCCTTCCGCTTCGCCGACCGTGGCTGGAGCCAGTGGCCGCTGGACGCTGCCACCTTCGCGGGCTGGCTGGCCGCGGCCGCGCCGCTGCCGGCTGGCGGCCCCGAGCCCATGGTGGGCCTGTTCATGGACTACGAGACGCTGGGCGAGCACCAGGACGCGGCCACCGGCATCCTCGCCTTCCTCGAGGCCCTGCCCGCGCAGGTGGCGCGCCACCCGCACCTCGCCTTCCGCACCCCCAGCGAGGTGGCGCGCGCCGCGCGGCGTGCCCCGCCGCTGGCGCTGGGCGAGCCGGTGTCGTGGGCCGACCAGGAGCGGGACCTGAGCGCGTGGCTGGGCAACCACATGCAGCAGGCCGCCCACGCGGCGCTCTACGACCTGCTGCCGGCGGTGCGGGCGCGGGGCGACGCGCGCCTGCTGGAGGACTGGCGCCGGCTGTCCACCTCCGACCACACCTACTACATGAGCACGAAGCACCTTGCCGATGGCGACATCCACCGCTACTTCAGTCCCTACCCGAGCCCGCACGAGGCCTACGTGACCTACATGGACGCGCTCGACCACCTCGCCGTGCGCGTGGGCGCCACCCGGCCGCGGCCGGCCGCGAGGCGCGCATGAGCCCCGAGCCGGCCGGGCACGCCCTCTACGACGTGGCCTGGGAGGTCTGCCACCGCATCGGCGGCGTGCACACCGTGCTGGCCGGGCGCGCCGCGGGGCGCGTGCGGCGGCTGGGCGAGGACTACGTGTGCGTGGGGCCCTGGCTGCTGGCCGAGCCGCCGCAGGCCTTCGAGGACGACCCCGCGGGCGCGGCCTTCGCCGAGGGCTGCCGCCAGGCAGGCCTGCCCGTGCGCGTGGGGCACTGGGCCGTGCCGGGCCGGCCGCGCACGCTGCTGGTGGACTTCTCGGGCCTGATCGCCGAGAAGGACCGCCTGCTGGGCGACCTCTGGGACCGCCACCGCGTGGACTCGCTGGGCGCGGGCTGGGACTACCTCGAGCCGCTGCTCTTCGGCATCGCCGCGGCGCGTGTCATCGAGCGCTGGCACGCCGAGCGCGTGGCCTCGCGCGTGGCGCAGGCCATCGTGCAGGCCCACGACTGGACGGCCGCCGGGGCCGTGCTGGAGGTGGCGCGCCTCGCGCCGGGCCTGGCCACCCTGTTCCAGGCCCACAGCCTGGTGCTGGCGCTGTCGCTGGCCCGCGCCGGGCGCGACCCGCTGGCCGTGCCGGCCGGGGAGGGCGCCGCGCGCGCTGCCGAGGACCTCGGGGTGCGCGCGCAGCACTCGCTGGAGGGCGCCGCTGCACGGAGCGCCTACGTCTTCACCACCGTCAGCGAGCCCGCGGCCGAGGAGGCCGCGCGCCTGCACGGGCGCACGCCGGCGCCGCTGCTGCCCAACCTGCTGGACACGGCCGGGCTGGCCCAGCCGGACGGCGAGGCGCGCGAGGCCACGCGCCGGCGCGTGCGCGACGTGCTGGCACGCCTGCTGGGCGAGGAGGTGCGCGGGGCGCGCCTCCTGGTGAGCGCAGGCCGCTACGACCTGCGCCTCAAGGGCCTGGACGTGCTGCTGGAGGCGCTGGCGCGCCTCGCGGGGCGTGCCGGGCCGCCGGTGGTGGCGCTGCTGATCGTGCCGGCAGCGGCCGCGGGCGTGAGCCGCGAGGCCCAGCACCGGCTGGAGGGCCGCGGCGAGGGCCCGGCGGTGTTCCACACGCATGCCCTCTTCGAGCCCGAGTCCGACCCGCTCTTCGTGCGCGCGCGCGAGCTGGGCCTGACGGGATCCGGGCGCGTGCGCGTGCTGCACGTCCCGGTGTACGTGGACGGCCACGATGGCGTGTTCAACCTCGGCTATGCCGGCCTGCTGGGCGTGGCCGACGTGGGCTGCTTCCCCTCGGCCTACGAGACCTGGGGCTTCACGCCGCAGGAGTGCCTCGCGGTGGGCGTGCCCACCATCACCAGCGACGCGACGGGCTTCGCCCGCTTCCTGGCGCGCCGCGGGCTGGTGGACGGCGAGGCCGTCAGCGTGCTGGCGCGGCGCGGCAAGCCGCCCGCCGAGGTGGTGGAGGGCCTGGCGGCGCTTCTCGAGCGCGCCCTCGCCCGCGAGCGGGTGCCCGCCGAGGTGGCCGAGCGCTGCCGGCGTGCCGCGGGCGGCGTGCTGGAGAGCGAGGTGCTGGCCGCGCAGGCCGAGGCCTTCGCGCAGGCGCTGGCGGCCGCGGCGGCGCGCGCGCCCGCGCTGGGGGCGCAGGCTGGGCAGGAGGCGCGTCCCACCGTGCGCGTGCAGCGTCCGCAGGGCACGGATGCGGCCCGCCCGCACCTCGTGCCGCTGGACGTGCCCAGCCGGCTGCCCGCCGCGCTCGCCGGGCTGCACGACCTGGCCTGGAACTGGCGCTGGGCGTGGCATGCGCCCACGCAGGAGCTGTTCGCGACCCTCGATGCCGAGCGCCTGCAGGCCCTGCGCGGCAATCCCCAGCGGCTGCTGGCCGAGGTGCCCCAGCAGCGCCTGGACGCGCTGGCGGCCGACCCCGCCTTCGTGGCGCGCGTCGAGCAGGCCGCGCGCGCCCATGCGCAGTGGATGGAGGAGGGCCGCGCGCTGGCCGAAGGGCAGGGCATCCCGGCCGGGCGCCCGGTGGCCTACCTGTGCGCCGAGTACGCGCTGCACGCCTCGCTGCCCATCTACAGCGGCGGGCTGGGCGTGCTGGCGGCCGACCACCTGCGCGCGGCCAGCGACCTGGGCCTGCCGCTGGTGGCCGTGGGCCTGCTCTACCGGCAGGGCTACTTCCGCCAGCACCTCGAGGGCGGGCTGCAGCAGGTGGCCCAGCCCGAGGAGGTGGATCCCGCCAGCGTGCCGCTGGAGCGCGTGCGGGGCGCCGACGGCAGCCCGCTGGAGCTGCGCCTGCCGCTGCCCGGCGGCGAGGTGGCGCTGGGCGCGTGGCGGGCGCAGGTGGGGCGGGTGCCGCTCTACCTGCTGGACGCCGACCTGCCGGCCAACCGCCCCGAGGACCGCGCCGTCACGCACGTGCTCTACGGGGGCGATGCCGAGATGCGGCTGCGCCAGGAGCTGGTGCTGGGGCGCGGCGGCGTGCGCCTGCTGGAGGCGCTGGGGCTGCGCCCCTCGGTGCTGCACGTCAACGAGGGCCACGGCGCCTTCGCGGCGCTGGAGCGCATCGGCGCGCTGGTGCGCGGCGAGGGGCTCTCGTGGGACGAGGCACGCCTGCTGGTGCGCCTGACCACCGCCTTCACCACGCACACGCCGGTGCCCGCGGGCCACGACCGCTTCGACGAGGACCTGCTGCGGCGCTGGCTGAGCGACGTGCCCGGCTGGCTGGGCATCGACTGGGAGCGCTTCATGCGCCTGGGCAGCGTGCCCGGCCGCCCGCGCGAGTTCAACATGACGGCGCTGGCCACGCGCCTGGCGGGCTTCGTCAACGGCGTGAGCCAGCGCCATGCGGAGGTCACGCGGCCCATCCTGCGCGCGCAGGCGCCCTGGCTGCTGGCCGACGAGGTGCCCGTGCAGGCCATCACCAACGGCGTGCACCTGGAGGCCTGGACGGCCCCCGAGGTGGCCCGTGCGCTGGGCGCGGCGCCCGGGCACCTGGCCGGCGAGCACTTCGCCGCGGCGGGCCGGCTCGACCTCGGCGTGCTCCACGGCCTGCGGGACCTGCTCAAGCAGCGCCTGCTGGCGCGCATGCGCGCCCAGCTGGAGGGCGAGCTGGCGGCGCGCGCCGACCCGGCCTGGCTGCGCCAGCAGGTGCTCGAGGGCCTTGCGCCCCACGCGCTGTGGATCGGCTTCGCGCGCCGCTTCGCCACCTACAAGCGCGCGGGCCTGCTGCTGGGCGAGCCCGAGCGCCTGCGCGCGCTGCTGGACGGGGCGCATGGCCCCGTGCGCCTCGTGCTGGCCGGCAAGGCGCACCCGCGCGACCGCGAGGGCCAGGAGCTCATCGCGCGCATCGCGCGCCTGGCCCGCAGCAAGCCCTTCGCCGGCCGCATCTTCTTCCTGGAGGGCTACGACCTCGAGCTGGCGCGCCTGCTCGTGCAGGGCGTGGACCTGTGGCTCAACACGCCGCGCCCGCCGCTGGAGGCCAGCGGCACCTCGGGCATGAAGGCGGCGGCCAACGGCGGGCTGCAGGCCAGCACGCCCGACGGCTGGTGGCTGGAGGGCTACGACGGCCGCAACGGCTGGATGGTGGGCAGCGAGGCGGCCTGCGCCAGCGACGAGGCGCGCGATCGCGCCGACACCGAGGCCCTCTACCGGCTGCTCGAGCAGGAGGTGCTGCCGCTGTGGGCCCGGCGCGAGGCGGGCGGCCTGCCGCGGGCCTGGCTCGAGCGCGCGCGCCATGCGCTGCAGACGCTGCCGCCGCGCTTCGATGCGCAGCGCATGGTGGAGGAGTACCGCCAGCTGGCCTACGCGCCGCAGGCCACGCGCCGCCTGGCGCTGGAGGCCGGGGGCCATGCGGCGCTGCGCAGCCTGGCCGCCGGCCGGCGGCGCATCCGCGAGGGCATGGGCCGCCTTCGCGTGCTGGAGGTGGAGGTGGGCGATCCCAGCCGGCTGGCCGTGGGCTCGCGGCTGGAGGTGAGCGTGCGGCTGGAGCTGGGCGGGCTGGCCCCCGGCGACGTGCGCGTCGAGCTGCTGCTGGGCGAGCGCAGCGACACGGACGAGGACCTGCGCGCGCCGCAATGCGTGCGCCTGGCGCCCGCCGGCGGTGGCGCGGGCGTGCAGCTGTTCCGCGGCGGGGCGCTGCTGGAGCGCAGCGGCCGGCTGGCCTACGGCGTGCGCGTGCGCCCGTGCAGCGAGGAGGCCGGGCTCTCGCCGCTGCACGAGCCGGGGCTGTGGGCCTAGGCGGCCACGAGGGCCCAGGCCAGCAGGCCCGCGACCAGGCCCGTGGCGAGGTTGACGGCGTCGTTGTCCAGCCAGCGCCAGCCGCGCACGCGGGGCAGCGGCGCGCCCGCCAGGCGGCGCTGCTCGAGCACGCGGCCGTCGGGCGCACGGCCCCGGAACTGCAGCGTGGCGCCCAGCACGCTGTCGAGCAGCCCGCCGGCCACGCCTGCGCCGCAGAGCCAGGCCTGCTCGTGCAGCGGCAGCCCGGCCAGCAGCCCGAAGGCCAGCGGGGCGAGGCAGGCGCCCAGCAGCGAGGCCAGCAGGCCGGCGAGCGTCACGCCGCCGCTCTCGCCCGGCTCGAGCGTGCGGCCGCCCCACAGTGCGCGCGGCCGGCCGCCGTAGCGCGTGCCCACCTCCGTGGCGCAGGTGTCGGCGCCCAGGCAGGCGAGGCTGCCCACCAGCACGGCCGCTCCCGCCTCGCGCAGCCCGGCCAGCGCCAGGCCTGCGCCCAGCAGCGCCGGCAGGCCGTTGCAGGCCACCTGCAGGGCCGTGCGCCCGGCCTCGCGCGGCCGGCCGGGCAGCTTGCCCAGCAGCGTGGCCACCACGAAGGGGGCCAGCAGGGCAGCGAGCGCGGGCCAGCCCAGCGCGGCCGTGCACGCCGTGCCCAGCACGAGGGCCGCGACCGCGCCGCCGGCATCCAGCCAGCCCAGTGGGCGCACGCAGGCCGCAGCGAAGGCGGCCAGCGCCACGGCCAGCCAGGCCAGCGAGCCCAGGTCCGGGGGCGTGGGCGCGAGCATCGCGCGCGCAGGATACTCCGCCTGCGCAGCGCCCGCGCCCGGCGCTGGCCACGCGCGCCAGCTGCCGGCGCCCGCGGGCCCGGCCACGAGCAGCTGCGGCCCCTCGGGCGTGGGCGGGCCGGGCAGCAGGCGCAGGCGGGCCTCGCCCGCGCACAGGTCCACCACCTGCCGGCCGCCGGCGCGGTGGGCCTCGAGCCGGCCCCAGGCACCTTGCGCCAGCACGCACGCCGCCTCGCCCGCCAGCCCGCACTGCGCGCGCGCGGCGCGGCCACGCGCGACGAGGTCGGCGATCCCGGGGTGCAGCCGCCCCTCGTCGTGCGCCTGCCAGGCCAGGTCCAGGCGTGCGATGCCCAGCCCGCGCAGCGCATCGGGCAGGTCCCAGCGCAGCACGGGGCCCAGCGCCGGGCCGCCCGAGCACAGCAGCAGGCTGCGCCCGTCGGGCAGCCGCACCAGCACGCACTGGGCACGGCCGGCCTCCAGCGCCACCGCCTCGGGCGTCGCGGGCGCGGCGGCGCGTTGCGGGGCCAAGGCACAGAGCAGCAGCGCGCACAGGCCCAGCAGCGCCCAGCGCAGCAAGCGTGCGGGGCCTGCGCAGGCCACCAGCAGCAGCAGCAGCGCCAGCGCCAGCCACGCTGCGCCTGGCGGCTCGCCCTCCAGCAGGCCCAGGCCCGCCTGCGCGGGCCAGCCGAGCACCTGCCGCAGCAGGCTGGCCACCTGCCCGAAGAGCAGGATCGGCACCTCGCCCACGAGGGGCAGCCCGCCCAGCAGCAGCACGCCGGCGGCCAGCCCCAGCAGGGCGCCGGCCAGCGGCACGGCCAGCAGCGAGAGCGGCGCACTGGCCGGTGCCAGCGAGCCGAAGGCGTGCTGGGCCAGCGGGGCGCCTGCCAGCCACGCGGCCAAGGCCACGGCCAGCGCCAGCCTCAGCCGCGGGCGGCGCGGCTCGAGCACGCCGGGGACGCGCGTCGCGTGCGCCCAGAGGCCGGCCGCGAGGCGTGGCGCCAGCCGCTCGATGCCCAGCACGGCCGCAAACGAGAGCGTGAAGCCCACGTCCTGCAGGGCGCCGGGATCCAGCGCCAGCATGGCCAGCGCCGTGGCGCAGATGACGTCCAGCGCCACGCCCTCGCGCCCGCTCAGGCGTGCCAGCAGCCACAGGCCGGCCGTGAGACCCGAGCGCACGGCCGAGGGCGCGGCCCCGGCCAGCGGCACGTAGGCCAACAGCGCCAGCAGGCCCACGCACAGGCGCGCGCGCTGGGGCAGGCGCACGAGGCGCACGAGCAGCATCACGGCGGCCAGCACCAGCACCACGTGCTGGCCCGAGACGGCCACGAGGTGGCCCTGGCCCGAGCTGCGGAACACCTCGGCGTCGCGCCGCGCCAGCGCGCCGCGGTCGCCCAGCAGCAGGGCGCGCGCCAGCCCGGCGTCGATGGCGGGCAGGCGCTGCGAGAGCGTGGCCACCGCCGCCGCGCGCACATCAGCCAGCCAGCGGGCCACGCCCGCGCCGCGCGCCAGCGGCACGACGGCCCCGTCGCCCTCGGCGCGCGCGCGTGCCCACAGGCCGCGCCGGTCCAGCAGGCTGCGCTGGTCGCGCTCGCCCGGCGAGCGCGGGGCCCGGCGCGCCTCCACCTCGAGCAGGGCCCGCACGCGGTCGCCCGGGGCGAGGCCGGCCGCCTGCTCGCAGTCCCAGCGCACCTCCAGGCGTGCGCCGCAGCCCTCGCCGCCGTCCAGGCCCAGCTCGAAGCGCTGGCCGCCCGGCGCGCGCGGCTCGCTGGCAAGCACGGTGCCCGTGCCCTCCACGAGGCAGTGCCCGGCAGCCGGCCAGCGCGCCTGCTCGGCGGCGCGTGCGCTGCCCAGCAGCAGGCCCAGCCCCAGGCCGAGCGCGGCGGGGCGCGCGGCCGGCCAGGCCGCAGCCAGCAGCAGGGCGGCCAGCAGTAGCGCGGCCACGGCCAGCGGGGCCGACCCTGCGCAGGTGCCCGCGGCCAGCAGGCCCAGCACGAGCCCGGCGAGTGCGACGGGCAGGGGCCGGGCGGGGGGCACCCTGCTTCCCCGCCGCGGCCGCGGCCACGGTCACGCCGCCTGCGCGAGCAGCGGGCCGCGAGGGCCTGCGGGTAGGCTGGCGCCCAGGGCCGTCCCCGCCCACGAGACCGGTCGCGCCGTCATCCGCCGCGAGTGCGAGGCGCTGGAGGCGCTGGCCCGCAGCCTGGGCGCCGCCTTCGACCAGGCCGTGGACCTGCTGCTGGCCTGCGAGGGCCGCGTCATCGTCTGCGGCATGGGCAAGAGCGGGCAGGTGGGCCGCAAGCTGGCCAGCACGCTGGTGAGCACGGGCACGCCCAGCGAGTTCCTGCACCCGGCCGAGGGCTTCCACGGCGACGTGGGCATCGTCACGCGCCGCGACGTGGTGCTGGCGATCAGCAACTCGGGCCGCACGCGCGAGGTGCTGGACCTCGTGCCCGTCATCCGCACGCTGGGGGCCCGCGTGATCGCCCTCACCGGCGATGCCGCCAGCCCGCTGGGCAAGGCGGCCGACCTCGTGCTGGCGCTGGGCAGCGCCCGCGAGGCCGACCCCATGGGCCTGGTGCCCACCACCAGCACCACGCTCACCATGGCGCTGGGCGATGCGCTCACGGTGGCGCTGATGGAGCGGCGCGGCTTCGGCGCCGGCCAGTACCGCCTCTTCCACCCCTCGGGGGCCATCGGCACCAAGCTCACGCTGCGCGTGGTCGACCTGCTGCGCGGCCCGGCCACGCACCCCACGGTGCCCGTGGAGGCCACCTTCCAGCAGGCGCTGGAGGCGGTCACGCGGGGCGCGCTGGGCGGCGTGAGCGTGGTGGACGCGCAGGGGCTGCTCGTGGGGCTGATCACCGACGGCGACGTGCGCCGCGCCATCCAGCGCGCAGCGGGCTCGGTGGCCGACCTGCTGGCGCGCCCGGCGCGCGAGGTGATGACCTGCACGCCCACCGCGGTGCGCCCCGACCTGCTGGCCTACGAGGCCCTGCACGTGATGGAGCGCCACCAGCCCACGCCCATCAACCTGCTGCCCGTGGTGGACGCCGAGGGCCGCGCCGTGGGCATGGTGCGCCTGCACGACCTCGTGCAGGCCGGGCTGGCCGCCGGGCGCTAGGCGGCGGGGGAGGTCACGATGCCGCTCAAGGCCACCATGTTCCGCGAGTACGACGTGCGCGGGCGCGTGCCCGAGGTGTTCCCGCAGGCCACCGACGAGCTCAGCGACGCGGGCGTGCGCACGCTGGGTGCCGCCTTCGGCACCTTCGCGCGCGAGCGCGGCCGCGAGCGCGTGGTGGTGGGCCACGACCTGCGCACCTACAGCGAGCGCCTCAAGGAGCGCTTCGTGGAGGGCCTGGCCTCCACGGGCATCGCCGTGGTGGACATCGGCTGCGTGCTCACGCCCACGCTGTACTTCGCGCAGGTGCACCTCGGCTGCCCGGCCGGCGTGATGATCACGGCCAGCCACAACCCGCAGGGCTGGAGCGGCCTGAAGATGTCGGTGGACGGCGTCAAGACGCTGCTCAAGCCCGACATCGAGCGGCTGCAGGCGCTGGCGCAGGCGGGCCGTTTCGCCAGCGGCGCGGGCGCGGTCGAGCGCCGCGACCTGCGCGAGGCCTACCTGGCCGACCTCGTGGGGCGCATCCGCCTCGCGCGCCCGCTCAAGGTCGTGCTCGACCCGGGCAACGGCACGGCGGCCCTGTTCTGCGAGGAGGCCTACCGGCGCGCCGGCTTCGAGGTGGTGCCGCTGTTCTGCACGCCCGACCCCACCTTCCCCAACCACTTCCCCAACCCCAGCGAGCGCTCGGCGCGCGTGGCCATCCGCGAGGCCGTCGTGCGCCACGGCGCCGACCTGGGCCTGTCCTTCGACGGCGACGGCGACCGCGTGGGCGTGCAGGACGAGCGCGGCACCGACGTGGAGAGCGACCGCGTGCTGATGCTGCTGGCGCGCCCCGTGCTGGCGCGCCACCCGGGCGCCACGGTGGTGTTCGACGTGAAGTGCAGCCAGGCCCTGCCGGAGGACATCGTGGCGCACGGCGGCCGCCCGCTGATGTGGAAGACGGGCCACAGCTGGATCAAGTCCAAGATGGCCGAGGTGGGCGCGCCCATCGCCGGCGAGCGCAGCGGCCACTTCTTCCTCAAGGATGGCTTCCACGGCTACGACGACGGCCTGTTCGGGGGCCTGAAGCTGGGCGAGTACGTGGCCAGCCAGCCGCGCCCGCTGTCGGCGCTGCTGGCGCAGGCACCGCAGTACGTCACCAGCCCCGAGATCCACGTGGACTGCGCCGACGAGGTGAAGTACCGCGTGATGGAGCGCGTGCTGGCCGCCATGCAGGCCGAGTTCCCCGGGCGCGTGAACGACATCAACGGCGCGCGCGTGACCTTCGACGACGGCTGGGGCCTCGTTCGCCCCTCGAGCAACCTGCCCGAGCTGGTGCTGGTCTTCGAGGGCCGCACGCGCAAGGCCATGCAGCGCGTCAAGGTACTGTTCCGGGCGCGACTCGCCCAGCACCCCGAGATCGGGCGCGAGTGGCACAACGAGTGAGCGCGCCGGCCGGCTGGAGGCGCCGCCTGCAGGGCTGGATGGGGCGCGCCCTGCGCGGGCCGCTGGTGGCGGCCGCGCGCTGGGGCGAGCCGGCCCACCGCGGCACGCTGCGCGTGCGCGGGCTGGGCGGCAGTGCGCGCGTGCAGTTCGACGCGCACGGCGTGCCGCACGTGCAGGCCTCCAGCGACCCCGACGCCTTCGCCGCGCTGGGCGCCTGCCACGGCCTGGACCGCTTCTTCCAGATGGACATCATGCGCCGCGCGCTCGCCGGCCGCACCAGCGAGCTGGTGGGCGAGCGCCCGCTGGGCGACATGGGCTTCCCGCCCTTCGGGGCGCGGCGCACGACGGTGGATGCCGACCGCCTGATGCATGCGCTGGACGTGCTGCCGGCAGCCACGCGCGCGCTCGAGCAGGCCGACGCGGAGGGCCTGCGCCTGCTGGAGGCCTACGCCGCGGGCGTGAACGCGGCGCTGGAGGTGCTGCGGCGCCGCCGGCCGCTCGAGCACCGCCTGCTGGGGCTGGCGCTCGAGCCCTGGCAGCCGCGCGACACGCTGCTGGTGGCCAAGGGCATGGCCCTGGGCCTCTCCTTCAAGTGGCGCTCGGTGCCGGTGTGCGCCACGCTGGCCGAGCAGCTGGAGGGCAAGCCTGCGCACCTGGAGGCCATCCTGCCGCGCGCGCCCGAGGAGGCCTGCCTGGCGCAGGTGCGCTGGCTGGCGGGCAGCGTGGCCGGCGCGCTCTCCTTCCTGCCGCCCGCGGCCGGGGGCGTGGGCAGCAACGCCTTCGTGGTGGGCGGCGGGCGCTCCGCTTCGGGCAGCCCCATCCTGGCCAGCGACCCGCACCTGCAGCTGGCCCTGCCCGGCGTCTGGTACCTCGCCAGCGTGCGCGGCGCGCGCTACGCCGCGGTGGGGGCCACGCTGCCGGGGGCGCCGGGCGTGGTGCTGGGCCGCACGCCCGGCCTGGCGTGGGGCAGCACCAACGCCATGCTCGACGACGCCGACGTGTGGATCGAGGAGCTGGACACGGGCGGGCGCCGCTACCGCGTGGACGGTGCCTGGCGCGAGCTGGCCAGCCACAGCGTGGAGATCCGCCGGCGCGGGGCGGCGCCGGTCATCTTCCGCCTGCGGCGCACGCATCGCGGGCCGCTGGTGTCGGATGCCTTCCCCGGCTACACGGGCCCGCCGCTGTCCCTGCGCGCGACGTGGATGGAGCCCGGGCGTGACCTGGAGGCCTTCCTGGGCCTGGGGCGTGCGCGCGCCGCCGCCGAGGTGCCCGAGGCCGTGCGCGGCTACGCGGCGCCGGCGCAGAACCTGCTCTACGCCGACGCGCGCGAGGCGGGCTGGCGCCTCATGGGGCGCGTGCCGCGGCGGGCGGCCACGCGCCACCCGGCGCTGCCGCGCGACGGGCGCAGCAGCGCCGAGGACTGGCAGGGCGAGCTGGAGGAGGCCTGCCTGCCGGCGGCGATGCTGGGCCCGCTCGACCAGCTGGTGTCGGCCAACCAGCCGCAGGTGGACGGGCGCTTCCCGCACTACCTCAGCCACCTCTACGAGCCGCCGTGGCGCGCCGAGCGCATCGCCGGGCTGCTGGGCACGCGCCAGGGCCTGTCGGCCGACGACCTGGCGGCCGTGCAGCTGGACGCGCACGGCAGCTGGGTGCGCGTGCTGCGCCATGCCGTGCTGCTGCCGCATGGCGAGGGCGCGCGGCGCGTGCAGCCCGCCGTGGGGCGTGCCGTCGACCGCCTGCTGGCCTGGGACGGCGCGGAGCGCGCCGAGAGCGTGGGCGCCCTGCCGGCGCACCTGCTCTACCACCACCTGTGCCGGCGCACCTTCGGCGGCCTGCTCCCCGAGCCGCTGCTGCTGCGCACGATGGGCAACATGAACCTGCTGGACGGCCCGCTGTGGCGCGCGTGGACCGAGCCGGCCAGCCCCTGGCTGCCGCTGGCCACGCGCCCCACGGTGCTGGCGGCGGCGCTGCGCGACATGCTCGCCGACCTCGAGCAGCGGGGCCTGGCGCTGGACACGCCGTGGGGCGTGGCCCACACGCTCACGCTGCACCACCCGGCGGGCGTCTCTCCGTGGCTGGCGCCCACCTTCACGCGCGGGCCCTTCCCGATGCCGGGCAGCCCCTTCGCCGTGGCCTCGGGCCAGTATGCGCACGACAAGCCGCTGTCGATGACCGTGGGCGCCTCCTACCGGCAGGTGGTGGACCTCGCGCGCCCCGAGGAGGGGCGCATGATCACCTTCGGCGGCCAGTGCGCGCACGCGGGCTCGGCCCACTACGACGACCTCACCCGCCTGTGGCGCGAGGGGGCGTGGCTGCCCATGCGCCTGCAGGCCGACGCGCCGCCGGGCCCGGACCTGCTCGTGCTCGAGCCGGGCTAGGCGCTGGGCGGGCTGCCCGCAGCCGTGACCTCGGCGCCGGGCGCCACGAAGCGCAGCCAGCGCTCGGTGCTGGGCGCCGTCTCGTCCACCTGCACGAGGCGCCTGCGCACCAGCCGGGCCACCGCGTCGCGCACGTCTCCGAGGTGGCGGCCCGTGCGGCTGCAGATGCGCGTGAGGTCCAGCCAGCCGTTGGACTCGTGCAGCGTGCCCAGGATGAAGCGCAGCGCGGCGTCCTCGAGGGCGGAGAGCGGCTTCACGGCGGGGGTCCTCCGGGCAGGCCCGCGCATCCTACCGGCCCGGGGCCGCCTCCCCGCACGGCGGGCACGGCCCCTCCAGCCAGGCCAGCACGGCCCGGATGTCGGCGGCCTCCTGCACGCCGGCCGGCGTGGGCTGCCCGGCACACTCGCCGGCCCGGATGCGCAGGGCGGGGCAGCCCAGTGCCCGGGCCGCCGCGATCTCGGCGGCCGGGCGGTCGCCCACCACCAGCACCTGCGCGGCGGGCAGCCCGCTCTGGGCCAGCCACGCGCCCAGCACGCCGGCCTTGGCCTGGCCCCGGGCCGGGTCCACCCACAGCTGGGGGTCGAGCAGGTCGCCCAGGCCCAGCCGCGCGAGCTTGGCCTGCTGCGTGGGCGGGTGGCCTGCCGTGAGCAGCACGGCCTGCGCACGCGCCCGCACGGCCAGCAGCACCTCGCGCGCGAAGGGGTGGGGGGACAGCGCGCCCGGGTCGCGCACCAGGAAGGCCGCGCGGCCGGCGCGCGCCACGGCCTGCGGGTCGCTGCAGGGGAAGCTGCGCGCCACCTCCTCGTCGAGGTCCAGCGGGGCGCCCGCCAGCGCCTCGCGCAGCGCCACGATGGCCTCCAGCGGCGCGCGCAGCCCCGCGCGGCGCATGGCCTCGGCGGCCTCGCGCTGCGCGGGCCGCACGCACTGGGTGAAGGCGTCGTAGAGCGTGTCGTCGAGGTCGAAGACGACGGCGCAGAGGCCCGCCACGCCTAGGCCTGCCGGCAGCTGAGGCCCTCGGCCACCAGCCGCACGGGCAGCTGGTGGCAGCCGGGCTGGGCCAGCGCCGCATCCAGCGCCGGGCCCAGCGGCTGCGGCGGCAGCACCACCATCACGCAGCCCCCGCCCCCGGCGCCGCAGATCTTGGTGCCCCACGCGCCCGCGGCGCGCGCCGCGCGGTCGAGGGCCTCGATGCCCGGCGTGCTCACGCCCGGCGCGAGCCGCAGCCGCACGCTGCCCTCGTCCACCACGGCGCGCAGCGCCGTGTCCAGGTCGCCGGCCTGCAGCGCGCGCCGCACCTCGCGCGCGCAGTCGGCGATGGCATGCAGCGCGCGCACGGTGGGCTCCTCGCCGTCGAGGTAGGCGCGCAGCGTGCCCCAGTTGGTCAGGCCGCTGTCGTGGGGGGCGCCTGTGTAGACCAGCCGCAGGCGGTGGGCCAGCGCGTCCAGGTCCACGGGCAGGCGCTCGGCCAGCAGGCCGCCGGGCCGGCCCTCCAGCGCGAGGCACCCGCCCAGCAGGGGCGGGTAGTAGTCTTGGTAGCCCGTCGGCCCGCGCAGCAGCCAGGCCTCGAGGTCTTGCGCCAGGGCGCGCAGGGCATGCGGCTCGCGCGGGCGGCCCACGAACTCGTGCAGCGCGCCCAGCACGGTGACCAGCAGCGCCGAGCTGCCGCCCAGGCCGGCGCCCACCGGGCTGGCGGCCTGCGTGACCAGCTCGAAGCCGCCCTCGGGGGCCACGGCATCGACGGCGCGCGCCAGCAGCTTGAGCGGCCCGGCGCCGCGCGCGAGGGCTGCGCGCAGGTCGTCGAGGTCGGCGAAGCGCGCCTCGGCGTCGCGGTCCAGGCTGCGCAGGCGGATGGTGCGCGTGCCGGCGGGCAGGGGCGTGATCGTGACGCGCGCCGGCAGGTCCAGCGCCACGTTCACGGTCACCGCCGGCGGCGGCAGCGTCAGGTACAGCGGCCAGATGTCCAGCGTGCCGCCCGCGAGGTCGAGCCGCACCGGTGCGCGGGCCTCGACGCGGCCCACGCTGCGGGCCTCGTCGCGGGCCCCGGTGCGGGCCTCGCTGGGGCCATGGGGGGAAGCGCTCATGGCCAGATGCTGCCAGAGCCGGGCGACGCTGCCCGGGCGGCAAAGGCGCCGCCCGCCCGCTGCGCTGCGTAGGATGCGGGCATGCGCCCGCTCATCGGCATCACCACCAGCACGCATGTCTGCAGCGACCAGGGCCCGCAGGGCCTCAAGCGCTTCGCGCTGCCCGCCTACTACGTGGCCCGCGTGGAGGAGGCCGGCGGCCTGCCGCTGCTGCTGCCCAATGCCGCCGCCGGCGAGGCCGACGCCTACGTGGCACGGCTGGACGGCCTGCTGCTCTCGGGGGGCGTGGACGTGGACCCGCAGGCCTATGGCGCCGAGCCGCATCCCCGGCTGGGCGAGGTGGACCCCGCCCGCGACGCCTTCGAGCTGGCCCTCGTGCGCGCGGCGCGCGAGGCACGCCGCCCGATCTTCGCCATCTGCCGCGGCATGCAGCTGGCCAACGTGGCCTTCGGCGGCACGCTGGTGCAGGACATCCCCAGCGAGGTGCCCGGGGCCTTCCGGCACTCGCAGAGCACCACCGACATGGAGGCCACCAGCCACCGCGTGGCGCTCGAGCCGGGCACGGGGCTCTCCCGGCTGGCCGGCGCCGACGAGGTGCGCGTGAACTCCTTCCACCACCAGTCCGTGGCGCGCGTGGCCCCGGGCTTCCGCGTCACGGCGCGCGCGGGCGACGGCGTGATCGAGGCCATGGAGCACGTCGAGGGGCCCTTCTTCCAGTGCGTGCAGTGGCATCCTGAGCGGCTGGTGCGGGACACGCTCACGGGCACGCTGTTCAGCACCTTCATCGAGGCGGCGCGCACGCGCGCCTAGCGCGGCGCGCCCAGGGCGGCCCCGCGCAGCCCCGCGCGGCACCGGTGCAGCACCGGGCGGGGGCAGGCGCCCGGCCCGGCGGCCCTGCCGGCCGGCCCCGGGGCGGCGCTAGGGTGGAGGCCCCGGAGGCCCGCCAGGTGACCGTCCCCTTCCGTGCCGGACTGCTGCTGCTGGGCGCCCTGCTGCTGGTGACGGCGGCGGTGGCGGTGTGGCGTGGCGGCCGCGGGCCCGACGAGGCGCTGGCGCCGGAGGGCGGCCGTGCCGACGAGGCGCGCGGGCCGGGCGAGCCGGCCGCCGCCGGGTCGGGCACGGGCCCGGGCCTGGGCCGTGAGGGGCCCACGCCCGCGTCGGGCCCGCCCGTGGTGGGGCCGGGCGTGGCGCCGGGCCTGCGCGAGCCGATGCCGCCCGAGCTCACCACGCCCGAGGAGCGGCGTGCCGCGCTGGCCGCGGCGCTGGCGCGCCGGCCGCTGGAGTGGGCCGGCGTGATCCGCGTGCTGCAGGCCATGGCCGTGGGCGAGGCACTGGACCCGGCGGCGCGCGCGCGGCTGGTGGAGATCCTGCGCGTGGGCGACCGCAACGGCGCGCTCATGGCGCTGCCGTGGTCGGGCGACCCCGCGCTGCTGTCCGACCTGGTGTCCCTCATCGACGAGCCTGACCTGCCGCCCGGGGCGCGGCGCGTGGCGCTGCAGGTGCTGGGCCAGATGCGCGCGGGCGAGCCGGGCGTGGTGGTGCGCGAGCTGGAGGCCCGGCTGGGCAAGGGCCGCGAGGCCGACAGCGAGGTGCTGCACGCCATCGCGCAGCGGGGCGGCGCCGAGGGCATGCGGGCGGTGACCGAGTACGTGCTGCGCGACCCGGCCACGGGCTCGCTGGGCCAGGTGCTCACCGGGCGCTTCGACCTCGCGCGCGATGCGGCCGCGCAGGCCGTGCTGGCCGACGCACTGGGCCGTGCGGCCACGCCGCAGGCCCTCGAGACGCTGGTGAGGCTGGCCGGCCAGCCCGGGGCCAGTGGCGTGACCGCCGCGCTGCTGGCGCTGGACCGCGATGCGCAGCCGCAGGCGCTGCGCGAGCGCGTGCTCGAGTCGCTCTCGCAGCTGGGCGACCTCGCCGCCGTGGAGCACCTGCTGCGCGTGAGCGGCCAGCCGGGCCACTACGGCGAGCAGGCCACCTTCGCGCTGGCCAACCTGGCCTCGGCCACGCCCGAGGCCCGCGCGGCCCTGGTGGGGGGCCTCGAGCGCGCCGGGGCAGGGCCGCAGGGCGAGCTGGCCCGCGGCAGCCTGCTGGAGAGCCTCGGGCGCCTGCAGGAGCCGGCTGCGCTGCCGGCCGCCGTGGAGGCGCTGCGCGACAGCAGCGACCGCGTGCGCAACAGCGCGCTGCGCTCGCTGCAGGGGCAGGGCACGCGGGCCCGCGCGCACGTGGAGGAGGTGGCGGGCCTGTTCGAGTCCGGCAGCGTGGCCACGCGCCTGAATGTCGTCAACACGCTGGCGGCGCTGGGCGGCCCCGTGGCCGTGGCCCGGCTGGAGGCCATCGCGCAGCGCAGCGACCTCACGCCCACCCTGCAGCGCACGCTGCCCGTGGCGCTGCAGGCGGCGCGTGGCGCGCAGGGCATGCGCGACCCCGAGCCGCGCTAGGGCGGGCCGTGCGCGGCGCCCGCACCTGCACCCGCAACCCCGCCTGCCCGCGCTTGCGCGTGGTGCCGTGCCTGCGGCGGCCGTGCGCGTGGCTGCTCGTGCTGCTGCTGGCGCTGGGCCTCTGCGGGCCCGCGCTGCGGCAGGCCGCCGCGGGCGAGGAAGCGCGCCAGGCGCTGGAGGCGCTGCGCAAGGGATTGCGCGCCGAGCAGCCCGCGCAGCGTGCGGCCGCACTGGAGTCCTTCCGCGTGCCGGCGGCGGCACTGGCCGCCGACCAGCAGCGCGCGGCGGCGCGCCTGTTGCGCGGCCTGCTGCGCGAGGAGCCCGACCGCGAGGTGCGCTGCGCCAGCCTGCGCGCGCTGGCGCGCGTGGGCGGGCCCGAGGCCTGGACGGGGCTGGTGCTGGCGGCCGTGGAGGAAGCCGAGCCTGCCTGCCACGCGCTGGCCTGCGCCGAGCTGGCCCGGGCGCCGGGCGGGCTCGTGGAGGTGGTGCAGCGCCTGCTGCGCGAGGACCAGGACCCCACCTTCCGCGCCGACCTCGTGCTGCGGCTCGGCGACCGGCGCCGTGCCGACGTGCTGCCCGTGCTGCTGGCCGCGCTCGACGACCCGCACCCGCGCGTGGCCAGTGCCGCCGCCGAGGCGCTCGAGCAGGTGACCGGGCAGGCGCTGGGCTACGACGTGCGGGCCTGGCGGGCTGCGCCGCTGCAGGTGGTGGGGGCCGTGGAGGCGCCGGCTCCCGGCAGCACGGTGGAGCAGGGCCCGGCGCCCGCGCCGCCGGCGCGCGCGGCGCTGCGCGGGCTGGTGCCCTCCTTCCTCGGGCTGGCGCTCACCTCCAAGGACATGGTCTTCGTGGTCGACCTCAGCGGCTCGCTGGGCCCCGCGGGGGCCGACCACGTGCGGGGCGCGCTGGAGCAGGCCGTGGAGCGCCTGCCCAGCGACGCGTGGTTGAGCGTGGTGCTGTTCGCCGACGAGGTGCGCACGTTCGCGCCGCGGCTGGTGCAGGCCACGCCGCGCGCCAAGGAGGCCCTGCACCTGTTCCTGCGCTCGGTGGCGCCCGGGCGCAGCACGGACCTCTACACCGCGCTGCTGGCCGGACTGGGCCTGCAGCGGCGCCGGCTCGAGGACCTGCAGGCCGCCGGCACGCCGCCGCCAGAGGCCATCGCGCTGGTGCTGGCCAGCGACGGGCGTGACACGAGCGCGCGCACGCCGCCCGAGGTGGTGGCCGAGCGCCTCGAGCGGCTGGACCTTGCGCGCACGGTGGTGCATGCCGTGGTGCTCGGTGGCGTCGACCACCCCCTGATGCGCGCGCTGGCGCGCCGCACGGGTGGCCACCACGTGCTGGTGCCGGCCGCGCGCTGAGCTCGCGACGCGCGCGCCGGGCTGCGCGCTGCGCCGGCCGTGCCTAGCGCAGGGCGGCCAGCAGCGCCGGGTGGGCGTCGCGCCGCGAGCCCACGCGCGCGGCCAGCGTGGCGCGCCGCGCGGCGACCAGGGCCCGCGCGGCCGACACGCGCAGCTCCAGCGGTGCGCGCTCGTCGTCCACCACGCGCTCGAGCGCGTCCTGGCCGCGCTCGCCACCCCGGTCGAAGCGCGAGGCCATGAACAGCACGCCCAGGGGTGCCTCGGCCGGCAGCGCCAGCGCCTCCAGCGCCGCGTCGCGCAGCCGGTCCCAGTGCGGCGCCTCCTCCGGCATGGCATCGCCTGCCAGCCTCAGTGCCGCCTCCAGCGCCTCGCGCCGCCGGCCCGGGCTGCGGGCCAGCTCGGCGAAGGCATGCAGCGCCACCTGCCGCAGGGCCGGGCGGTCGGATGCGGGCGCACGCTGCGCGGCCAGCGCCAGCTGCTGCGCACTGGCCACCACCGTGGCCTCGTTTGCACCCGGGCCCGCGGCGGGCGCCACAGGCGATGCGGGGCCCGCGGCGGCTGGGCCTGCCGCGGCTGCCGTGGCCGTGGGCGGCGCTGCGCCCGGGCCTGCGGCTGGGGTTGCAGGTGCGGCGCTGGGTGCCGTGCTGGGTCCAGTGCCGGGTGCCGTGGGGGAGGCGCTTGCGGGGCCTGCCGTCTGCGCCGCATCCTGCTCGGCGCGCTGGCGCACGGCCTTGGCCAGCGGTGAGGCCGCCTCGCCCATCGTCCACTGCACCACCATGCCGCCCAGCGCGAGGGCGAAGATGAGCGCCACGATCTTGCCCTTGCCCTCGAAGACGGGCGGGCGCTGGTCGCGCACGATGCGCTCGAGGCGCTGGCCCAGCTCGCCCCGCGGTGCGCTCGCCTGCGGGCGCGGCGCGCCTGACGCGCCTGAGCCGCCAGGGGCGACGGGGCCGCCGGCCACGGGCGGCGGAGGCGGCTGCGGGGCCGGTGCCGGCGCCGGCGGCGTGGGCGGGTGGGAGGCCACGGGGTCGATGCTACCCGCTGCGCGCGGGGCATCCCGTGCCCTGCCCGGCGGGCGGCTTCGCTCCCGGGCCCTGACCCGTACAGTGCGGGCATGGAGCTCGTCCTCGAGACTGCCGGCGAGAGCCATGGGCCCTCGCTGACGGCCATCCTGGCCGGCATCCCGGCGCGCACGCCGGTGCCCGAGGCCTTCGTCAACGCGCGGCTCGCCGCGCGGCAGGTGGGCTATGGCGCCGGGGCGCGCCAGCGCAGCGAGCACGACATGGTGCAGTTCCTCGCCGGCGTGCGCGCGGGGCTGGCCACCGGCAATCCCATCGCGCTCAGCGTCGCCAACCGTGACCCGGCCTACCGCGACCTGCCGCCGGTCCATGCGCCGCGGCCGGGGCACGCCGACCTGGCCGGCGCCCTCAACTGGGGCAGCGACGACGCGCGCGACGTGATCGAGCGTTCCAGTGCGCGCGAGACGGCCGTGCGCGTGGCGGCCGGCGCGGTGGCCGCCGCCTTCCTCGACGCACTGGGCGTGCGCGTGCTGGGCCACGTGGTGGCCGTGGGGGAGGTCGAGCTGGGCGGCGATGCTGGCGCCGACCTCGAGGCCGCACGCGTGCAGCGCGACGCCTCCGACCTGCACGCGCTGGGCCCTGCTGAGGCGCAGGACGCCGCGCGCGCGGCAATCGACGCGGCGCGCGCCGCGGGCGACACGCTGGGCGGGGTCGTGGAGGTTGTGGCCACGGGCGTGCCGGCGGGCCTGGGCGGGCACGAGCGGCCCGAGACCAAGCTCAGCGCCACGCTGGCTGCGGCGCTGATGGGCATCCAGGCCGTGCGCGCCGTCGAGCTGGGCCTGGGCCAGCGGCTGGCGCGCCTGCCGGGCAGCCAGGCCCACGATGCAATCCTGCCGCCGGCCACGCCGGGCGCACGCCCCATGCGTGCCAGCAACCGCTCGGGGGGCATCGAGGGCGGCACCAGCAACGGAGAGCCGGTGCTGGTGCGGGCGGCCATGAAGCCGCTGGCCACCCTGCGCCACCCGCTGCCCAGCGTCGACCTGCGCACCGGAGAGGCCGTGCCGGCCCGCATCGAGCGCAGCGACACCTGCGCCGTGGCCCGGCTGGCCATCGTGGCCGAGATGGCCGTGGCGCTGGACCTGGCCCGGCACGTGCGCCGGCGCTTCGGCGGGGCCTCGCTCGACGAGGTGCGCGAGGCCCTCCGGCGCCGCGCTTGACCCCGGGCGGGGGCGCGCCTACCGTCGCGCCTGATCTGCCGGTGTAGCTCAGCGGTAGAGCAGCGGTTTTGTAAACCGCAGGTCGTCGGTTCAACCCCGACCACCGGCTCTCCCGCCGCGCCCATGCCGGCCGGTCGCGGTCGCGACGACGGCGGGATACCCAAGTGGCCTACGGGGGCTGACTGTAAATCAGCTGGCTTTGCCTTCGGGGGTTCGAATCCCTCTCCCGCCACCAACCGTCGCCCCGCGGCCGCGCTGCCCCAGGGCCTGCTGCAGCGCAGGACGGGTGCCCGCGGCCGCGCGCCGCTCAGGCGTCGCTGGCCTCGCCCAGGTCGTCCTGGTGGGCGAGCGAGAAGCCGCGCTCGCGCAGCACGCGCTCGGCCGAGGCGCTGTCGTCGGTCTGCAGCGCCAGCAGGCCGTGGCCCTCGATGCGCGCCAGCAGCACGTAGACGTACATGATGTTGACCTCGGCGCCCACCAGCGCGCCCAGCACCTTCTGGATGTGCCCGGAACCGCCCGTGGGCACCTGCACGCACAGGATCTCGCTCTCGCAGGCGCCGTAGCCGCTGTCGCGCAGTGCGGCCATGGCCTTGGCGGGCCGGTCCACCACCGTGCGCACCACGGCGTGGTCGCTGGAGTCCATCACCACCAGGCCCAGGATGCGCACCTGCGCGACCTCGAGGCGCTGCACCACCTGCCGCAGCGCGCCCAGCCGGTTGGGCAGGAAGATCGTGATCTGCACGATGCGCGGGTCGGTCTGGTCGTGGCGCGTGTCGGGCATGACGCAACTCCCTTGGCGGCCGGCCAGCGTACTGCCTCTCGGTGGGGATAGAAAGGGGCCATGGCCGATCCCCGCGATCCCGTCACCGAGTTCCTCGCCGGCACCTGCTACGCCGTGGTGGGCGCCTCGCGTGACCGCGCCAAGTTCGGCAACCGCGTGCTGCGGGCCTACCTCGCCCACGGCCGCGAGGCCATCCCGGTGCACCCCTCAGAGCACACGATCGAGGGCCAGCCCTGCGTGGCCTCGCTGGCGCGGCTGCCGCGCCCGGTGCACGGCGTGTCGATCGTGACGCCGCCGGAGGTGACGCAGCGCGTGGTGGAGGAGGCGCTGGCGCTGGGCCTGCGGCGCCTGTGGATGCAGCCGGGCGCCGAGCACCCCGCGGCCGTCGAGCGGGCGCGCGCCGCCGGCGCGCTGGTGCTGGCCTACGGGCCCTGCCTGCTGGTGGAGATCGACGCCTAGCGCAGCGCCTCGCCGTGCCCGGCGCCGCGCCGTGCCCACGGCCTGGCTGCGCACAGGCGGTCTCGGCGCACAGGCCGCCTCGGCGCGCGGCTCGTCTCAGCGCACAGGTCGTCTCGATGCACGGGTCGCGTCGATGCGCAGGGCTGCGCGCTGCGCGCGGGCTCAGCTGTCCAGCCCCAAGGCGTGGCGCCCGGCGGCATCCATGGGCGGGTCGGGCAGCAGGTCCAGGTGCAGCATGTCCTGCGGCCGGAACCACTGCAGGCCCTCCAGCCGCACCGGCCCCGACCACGCGGCCTGGCTGCCGGCCAGCACGGTGAGCGTGGGCCGCGGGCCCACGCGCTGGTCCACCGCGCTGGCCAGCGCGCAGGCGTCGCCCCCGTCGGCCAGCGCGCCCAGGCGCTGGGCACCTGCCAGGGCCACGACGATGCGCGCGCGCCGCGCCTCGTGGATCGTCACCTGCAGGGCCTCGCGTCCGGGGCCCGCCTCGCCGGCCAGCACTGCCCGCGCCATGAGGCGCTGGGCCTCGTGCTCGTCGGCCGGCGGCGGCGGCGGTGCGGACAGCTCGGCCAGCACGAGGCCCAGCGCCAGCACCTCCGCCTCGCCCAGGGGCGAGCGCATCTCGCAGCCCAGCACCACCGCCGGCACCGGCTGCTCGACGCGCGCGAGGTGGGCCACGCGCAGCACGCGGCGCACCAGCGGCCCCAGCGTCACGTAGGAGAGGCTGGCGGCGAAGGCGTCGCCCAGCCGCTGGCGCAGCACGCGGGCCGCCTCGCCCAGCGCAGCCTCGGGGCCCAGCCCCAGCGCCCCCAGCGGCACGCGCAGGCGCACGCCCGAGAGGCTCACGTCCACGGCCTGCACGTCCAGCACCTGGCTGCCGCTGCCCAGCCGCACCGGCATCGAGCTGGGGACGCGGGTCTCGCGGCGGCGTTCGGGCGGCAGGCTCATGGCGCCAGACTACGGCGGCGCCACCCGGCGCGGGGAGGGGGTGGTGGCCCGGACCGATTTCCGCGGGGGGCACCCACGCGACCGCTACTGTCCGCACGCGTCGGCCTGTGTAGGGCCGCACCTCCCCGGCGCCTCCCCTGCGCATCCAGCTCGCGTTCGGCCTACTCCTCGGCACGTCGGTGTTGGCCGGCTGCCGCGCCTCGCAGCCGTCGGCCCCCGCGGCCGGCAGCACCATGGCCGCCCCCGCGCCGGCCCCGGCCCCCGCGGCCGCGGCCTGCGGCGCCGGCGGCAAGGCCTGCGGCTAGCCCGCACGGCCTTCCCGGGCGCACGGCTCCTGCGTGCCCCTCGAGGCCCCCGCCCGCCTGCGGGCGGGGGCCACGGGGCGGTAGGGGGGGGGGGCTGGAGGGGG